>NZ_JACJEI010000021.1:0-85851 GCF_014163985.1 Pseudoalteromonas sp. SR41-4
TAAATCAATAGCAACTAAATTACAATGTGCCATGTATGGACTCCTAATTTGGTAAAAGATTCTCTGCAGTTTCTTTATACCGTACTCTCCCGTTAATGGGGAGGAGTCCATACATCTGCTACGAAGGTCGATTATTTAAATTTCAGCGGTAGTGCATTTTACAGCTTCTCTGTGTTAGCCCGCCAACTTAACTCTTTCTAACTCATCGAATGAGGCGAATAATAATTTCAACGCCAGCATGTGATTAAAGTGCAAAAGGTCGCTCTAAGTAAACGCCGAGTTAGGTTAGGCTTATTGTCACGTAAAGCATGATCTAAGGGTTAACTCGTTACTGTAACTTGACTTGGGGAAGATAATCGCCTTGCTCTAAACCTTTAAAGTAAGCTTTGTAACGGCCATTTTGCTTAAACTGTAATAAGTACTGATTAAAGGTGTTAAGCAGTTTTTCACTTTCGCTGCTATTTTTTGGAAATAGTAAGAAGCTTTTATTAATTAACAGGGGTTTGGGGTGGTGGCTAATAACATTAACAAGATCGGGTAGTTGGTGTTTGAGGGTAAAGTAGCCAACACTTTGCTCTTCAGCAAAGGCGTCGATACGCCCTAGTGCTAAACGGCGGAAGTTTTGCTCGGTATTACCTACCCGCGACATTTCAAAAGAGCCTTCGGCAAGGGCTTTATCAAACTCTGGACCATAACTATAGCCAAGCCCACCACCGAGTAATAGGCCTTTTAAATCTGCAATATTTTGCCAATCAAAATGGCGCTGCTTTTGATAAAAAAACACAAATCGTTCACTGAGCACTGGTTCGCTATATAAGTAAGCCGTTGCTCTTTCGTCACTGAACATCCATACCGCAGTAGCGGCATATTTGTTATTTTCGGTATCGTGATATGCACGTGACCAAGGTAAAAATGTAAAGTTAACGGTAATGCCTGCTTCAGCAAATATATCGCGAATTAAATGCGCTACTACGCCTTGGTATGGCAGCGATTCACTGAGAAAAGGCGGCCATTCACCTGCGCTAAGTTGAATTGTCGTTGAGTCAATACTTTGCGCTGTCGGTACTGCTTTAGTGGCGTTACTTACACACAACAGTAGTAACAGACTAGCGTTGCATATATTACGTAATCGTTTAGCTGTTCGCATTGTGTAATTTAGCATTTATGATCATGGTAAAAATATCTGCATTGGTTATAAATTCCTCATTTATGATACTACAGTAGCGATCACGCAAAAGCGAATTAGTTAATAAACTTGTGTGCGGCTTATATGAGTTGTCTGATGAGTGAAACCTGGTTGTGGTGTGAAGCAAAGTAAACAACGCTGACAACGGCGCTTTAATCGCAGAGTTTGGCTGCGCAAATTAATTACCGAGCGGTACAATTTCACCTTGTAAGCAGGGCTGCTCTGCGATTGCTTGCTGAATATTGGTGATCAGCTTATTGGCGGTGGCTGATGGCGTGCGAGTATGCGCCCACATGGCGTAAATTGGGCGAGCGGGTAGCGGTATGTTTTGCGCTACATAAGCAAACTGTTGCTTGGCGTTTAAGCTGGCAATTTCGCTCATCGGCAATAAGCCAGCTCCCACACCCGATTGCACTAGCTGGCGTGCAATGGTTATGTCGTAGCAATAGGTGATATTCTCAAAACAGCTCTTTAATTCGCTGAGCAGCGCTGCTGAAAGTTGTTTATCGGTGTAGGGCAAAATTAGGCGATTATGCGGTGCCGTTTGTATTTTAGTAATTACCGCTGTGGCAATTGAGCCGAGCCGCTTTTGATAAAAGCTTGAATCTTGTTGTTCGCCAATTCGTATCGCTAAATTAAAGCGCTGTTGGCTAAGCTGACTGTTTAAGTTATTTGGATAAATATGCAAATTGAGCTGAGCGTGTGATGTTTGAAACGCACTAATTGCGCTCATTAGTGGCCCGGCAATCAGGTTTTGTGGGCATAGTAGATAAAATTCTTCGTTGATATTTTGTTTACTTATTACCTGCTCAACCTGACTCGAAAGTGTTAAAACAGAGTTCGCGAGCGAGTCATAAATATGCTGCCCCGCGCTGGTGAGTAAAATTCCTCTTGCACTGCGCTGTAATAGTGGCGTGCCTAACTTTTGTTCAAATGCTTGGATGCGTCGCGATAAGGTCGATAAATTTAAATTAAGCTCTGTTGCTGTTTGGCTCATGCTTTTGCGCCGCGCAACTTCGGTAAATAAATACAGGTCGTCTAGCATGTTATTTTCTCAATCTTAGTTTGCATTTTGGTCACTATTTTAACGGCTGCTATCAAAATATAGTAGTAGGGCATAGACGCAACTATGAAAATTCATTTTACATTTATCAAGTTGATATGGCTTTTTATGTTGTTTTTGTTCGGAGTATGGGCAACTTATTTAAATTTAGCTTTAACCCTAACGTTTTATGATTGCCGGTTCAATGCATTGAATGCATTTCTTTGAAAGTAGTGAGATTTTATGATTAATATAGTAGCTAAAATTACCCCAAAGACAGCGTTGTTCGCTGAGTGTAAACGTAAATTACAAGCGATTGTGGCACCCACTTTAGCTGAAGCAGGCTGTATTCGCTTTGAGTTATACACGGGTGATAATCAAACATGCTTATTTTTGGTTGAGCGGTTTGTATCGCAACAAGCACTTGATGAGCATTATCAACAAGCTTATACAAAACAAGTTTTTACATTTTATGAGAGTGCATTAGCGAAAGCCGTGGAAATAAATAACTTAGCTGAAATCTGAAAAATAGGCGCTTTATGTTGCTGGGAATAACGGCATAAAGCTCCCATAGCTTATAACATATTTAGTATCTGCTTAGCTTTTATACGAGTTAAGCATGCCGCCATTGGTTGCTTTTTAAATTGCTTAGCTGAAACGGTTTGCTCTTTCCCCATATATTGATTATGCAGGGTTTGCACACTGACTTTACAGGTCACTTTATGATCATTTTCAACATAACGTAATTCGACTCTTTGCGCTTTGTTGATTAAGTTTTTGTATGGGTAGCCTTCATCGGTATCAAGTTTTATTGTGGTGTTAGCTTGCGCTTGGTTGCTAAAGCTAATTAATGTAATAACTAATATAATTAAATATTTCATTGTGTTAACTCTTCATTTTGCTTGGTTGGTAATATAAGTATTGCCTGATGTAGAAAAGCTGACAAACGATTAAAAATTGCTTATGCTTTAGTTTTTCTTAATTGTGAATGGCTATGACTCTACCCCCATTAAAAAGTCTCTGGTATTTCAAGCATGCGGCTGAATTGGGTAGCTTTAAGTTGGCTGCGGAACAATTATTTGTTAGCCAAGCCGCGGTGAGCCAACAGATCAGGTTGTTAGAAGCTCATTTAGGATGTCGGTTATTTAAGCGGCAAACTCGATTTGTAGAACTAACACGCCAAGGCGAACAATTGCTCCCGGCTATCTTGCAAGGGTTTAGTCATTTTCAATCTGGGATTAATTCGTTAAGCCAAGATACAAATCCACATAGTTTAAATTTATCGGTTTTACCTTCGTTTGCCAGTGGTTGGTTATTGCAACATATTAATGATTTTCAACGTCACCATCCTGGCATTCATTTACGTATTGATCCTAGCGATCAACATGCAAATTTTGCCTCTGGTCAGGTTGATTTAGGCATTCGTTTTGGGTTAGGGCAATATCCCGAGTTACACAGTGAGTTGGTCGCTGATGACAGTTTGTTACTGGCTTATAAACCAGGGTTGCTTACCCCACAATTACCTTTAAGAGCGCAATTATTACAACAGCAGTTAATTATGGATGTTTGCCCTGATGCAGAGCGTGGTTGGCAAACATTAGCGGCTGAATTAAACATTAGTACTACAGCAATGCCGGTATTTTTAGAAATCGATAACGCAGCCTTGGTGATCCAAGCGACGTTGGCGGGTCAAGGAATTGCGTTAGTGAGGCGACGTTTAATTGAGTCCCATATCAAATTCGGGCAGTTAGAAGTTTACCCAAATTTTGAATATAACTGCCACTATAAATATTATTTAGTGGGCCCTAAGGAGCATTTTAATTGGCCAAAGGTAATCGCTTTTCAAGCTTGGTTATTATCTAGATTTCAGCAAGATGATGACGCACTTAAACAATGTTTAAAGTAACATAGCGTTGAGATTGACTAACTTTCTAACTTTCTAACTTCATAACTTTCTTTAACTGGCTATCTAACACATTTAAATTAAAAGGTTTTACAATAAAGCCTGACACTTTCGCGGAGATAATTTCTTTGATTGCTGTGGAGCTGTCTTCGCAGGTGATCATTAACACCGGGATTTCGGCTAACTCTTGGTCATCACGAATACGATTGAGTAAAGTTTTGCCATCCATTTTTGGCATATGCAAGTCGGTGATAACTAAATCATAGCCTTGGTTTTGTAATAAACTTAATGCTTGTATTCCATCAGTCGCTTCAACAATATCGTGATAATTTAGTTTTCTTAACATATTTATTAATACATGGCGCATCAAAGGCATATCGTCAACGACGAGGATTTTCATAAAGTTAAATTGTCCATAATATGCAAATTACCTTAAGGTTAGTTAACAAAGTCTTACTCTGCCACAAAACACTGGGCAACTAGCTGACTAAGTCGCGCTATTTTTATATTGCTAAGTTGGCGGTAATCAAAGTATGGACACACAATCAACTTGTTTACTTTATCGATAGCAAATTCTTCATCTAACCACTGTAATTGGCACTGTAAGTGTCCTTGCTGCAGCAGCACTTTAGCATAGGTGCGTCCGGCAATAATATGCAAGGTATTATTGTTATTTAAAACCGGAGGGCTAAAAAGTAAGGCAGTTTGACTATTAAGCTGCAGCAGTTGTTCATCACGATAGTGTTGCCAAGTCGGGGCGAGTTTGGCGAATTGGTAATACTCGCTAGGCAGTGCAAATAACACTTTAGCATATACATTAAATACTTTACGCCAGCCATTACCACAGGCTTGGTTGATGCTGGCAATTTGTCCATCCACACATGAAGTCACTGTACTTAGGTTGGTGTACTGTGGCATCGGTGGTACATTCGCTACATACACAGCGACTGTAAAAGCTGGGTCACCAAAGCCTATATTACTTGCAGCCTTACTCATTTATTTTTAGCTAGAATGCGGTCTAGATTATTAGCAAAGTTTTGACGATCACTTTGGCTAAGCGGTGGCGGTCCGCCGTTCATTTCAACGCCACTTGAACGCATAGTATCCATAAAATCGCGCACATTTAGTAACGAGCGAATATTTTCACTGGTATACAGTTCGCCGCGAGGATTTAGCGCTTGGCCGCCATTATCGATTACTTCTGATGCTAGCGGAATATCACCGGTGATCACTAAATCATTGGCTGCAATACGTTTGACTATTTCGTCATCAGCCACATCAAATCCTGATGAGACCTGCAACCGGCTAATGTATTTTGAAGGCGGAATACGCATTGCATGATTAGCGACTAAAATTGTTTCAGTTTGCGTACGCTCTGCGGCACGAAACAAAATTTCTTTGATCACCACCGGACAGGCGTCAGCATCAACCCATATCTTCATTGTTAACTTCTAATAGTTAGTAAAAAAATGATCCTAACCTAAGGCTTTTAGAACAACTAGTATTAAGTGAACTTTTTATGCTTTACTGCGTTGGTGGCCTAATTAACTATCAAGGAATCAACGATGAAAAATCAATTATTTATCACTCTTACTCTGTTCGTCAGTAGTTTACTGCTTGGCTGTACTGGCATGCCCGATAAGGTTGCACCAGTGAGTCCTTTTTCCATCGAACAGTACCAAGGTAAGTGGTATGAAATAGCCCGATTAGATCACTCTTTTGAGCGGGGTTTAGATAATATAACAGCGAATTATACAATTAACGATGATGGCTCTGTAACTGTGCTAAACCGTGGTTTTAATAGCGAGGAAAACAAATGGAGTGAGGCTCAAGGTACTGCGAAATTTGTTGATAGCAATGATGTTGGTCATTTAAAAGTATCGTTTTTTGGTCCTTTTTACAGCTCTTATATTGTATTTAAGTTAGACCAACAAAATTACCAATATGCGTACGTATCTGGCTACAATAACGATTATTTGTGGCTATTATCGCGTACCCCCACAGTGAGTGAGCAACGCTTAGCTGACTTTAAAGTGCTTGCGCAGCAAAAAGGCTTTGATACTGACAACCTGATTATGGTTAAACAGAACAGTACACCATGACTGTAAATCCCCTTTACAGTGTATCGATGGCACTAAAGAGTGCCATTTTTTAGCTTTTAACAATTCATACGCTTTTTAGTCAATACAACTAGGAATATGTAATTCATTAGTCAAAGTTACGTCCCTAAAACATCATTTATATGTAAGAGAACTGAAACAACTTCTGGTCACACTTATTCTTGAAATTTTTCTAACAATAATCAGGCTCGGTTGAAACTTTTAACAGGCCAATTTCAAGGAGTAAGTAATGAAGCGTGTAGCATTATCTTTAATTGCTGGAGCCGTCACTTTAGCATTAACAGCGTGTAACGGAGACGACGGAAAACAGGGCGAGACCGGTTCACCAGGTCCTGTCGGTGAAGCTGGTGTAGATGGCAGCAACGGTGTGAATGGTTCGGATGGAGCTAACGGCACGAATGGCAGCGATGGCACAAATGGTGTTGATGGTGCTAATGGTGTTGATGGAAAAAATGGTGGCAGTGGCTTAACACGGTTAGCGACTGTGCCAGCGGGGGCTGAAGTCACAGGTATTTTTTTAAGTAATGGCGGTGACTTGTTTTTCAACGTTCAGCATCCGTCAGACACGAATACGGCAAAAGATTCAGTTAATGGTAAAGTTATTGATCGAGGCACTGTTGGCGTATTACGTGGGGTAAACTTTAATAATTTACCGCGTAATATTATCAATTCGCCAGTACCAGAAAGTGAGTTTGAACGCCAAACTGTGATTGCAGCGCTTGGTGAATATCAAATTCTTGGTCAAACCGGTGATACTTATGCTGAGTTAGGTGACAGTGGTCTGGCTGGTGGTTTAGGTGTGCACTACGGTATTAATAATAATCAAAAAATCATCGAAAATAATAATCCAGATTTTAATGGTTTTATTGCTGCAGGCGAAAACGAAGGCTACCTCTTTACTAACTGGGAATCTTACCCTGGTGGCGTAAGCCGATTAAAAATGTCAAAAAGTGCAGAAGGTGCTTGGTCTGTGACCGATGCTATGATGATCAACTTTGACGCAGTGAAGGGGACGGCTGCTAACTGTTTTGGGTCAGTTTCTCCGTGGGGCACCCCGCTAACTTCAGAAGAGTGGATCGTTAATTCAACGGTTAACTCAACCACAGATGCATCATGGAATGATCCGAGTGATACAGGTACAGATGGTATCGAAGCACTTGTTGCTCCTGATTTCCCAAATCCTTACCGTTATGGTTATATCGCGGAAATTCAAAAACCAATGACCGATGCGCCAGAAGTGGTAAAGCATTACACCATTGGTCGTTATGAGCATGAAAACTCGGTAGTTATGCCAGATCGTCGTACCGTATATTCATCACAAGATGATACCGGTGGGGTATTATTTAAATTTATTGCCGACCAACCAGAAGATTTATCCGCAGGTACTTTATATGGTGCAAAACTAACCCAAGATGCCGGCTTAAACGAGCCAACTGTCACTGGTTTTGATGTGCAGTGGGTTGAGCTTGCCAGTGGCAGCAATGTTGATATTGAAACCTGGATTGCACAATACGATGGTATTAATACCAGCGATTATGTTGCCGGTAAAACAAGTTATATGTCACTGGCTGATGTACAAGCATGGGCAGATGGTAAAGCGACATACCCTAGCGAGGCCGAAGGTGGTAGCCCTGTTACAGCAGGCAAACCGATGGATAACCGTGCAGCATTTTTAGAGTCTCGCCAAGCGGCTAAAATGAAAGGTGCTACCGCCGAATGGCGTAAGCTTGAAGGTATTAGCATCAATCATGATCGTGTACTCGAAGCGATCACTGGGCAAGATGTTATTGCAAATGAAGTTGTTACAAAAGCGTACATGTATATCGGTATTTCAGATCTCGATAACACCATGGTTGATGACGAAGGCGATATTCAACTATCAAGACGAGTAAAAGACTGCGGTGGTGTATACCGTGCGCACATTGATACAAGTTACAGCTTAACTCGCATTGAACCGGTGATTATGGGCGGTACATATCGTTCAAGCCTGACTGGCGCTGAGCGTTGTGATGTTGAACAACTTTCACAACCAGACAATGTGATTGTTATGCGTGATGGTCGTATCATTATTGGTGAAGATGGCTTCCAAGAAAACAATACGTTGTGGATGTACGATCCACAGTCTAAGTAATTTAAGCGTTAGATAAAGCGTTTTTAGGTGGGTAAACCCTGTGTTTACCCATTTTTTAGAAAAAAATAGAGTCATAAAAATGAAGTATTTAACCCCCTTTATATTACTGAACGTTGTTTTACTCACTGGGTGTTTTGATAATGAGATGCCAATGAGCGACGTTACGTATGTTCAACAAACCTCATCATCTACCTCACTATATTCAGCGCCTTATAAAGAGGGCGATGATATTCCCGCGCTTGCGTATATGCAATATGATGAAGAATATAATCCGGAATCGGTTATTCCACCGCAGTGTTATACCAAAACCCAGGGCAAAAATAATCCTTGTTATGCCTGCCATCAAACAGACAAGCAAGATAAAAATCGCCCAAATACAATGAATGATGGGCATTTACAAGGTGTGTACGAGTTTTCAGATCTTGGACTTAAAAACCACTGGAAGAATCTTTTCATTGATAGAACCGATTTAATTGCGGGTATTTCAGACGATCAAATCAATAGTTGGGTAAACCAAGATAATTACGGCAGCTTTATTAAAAAACTCAAAGCTAATCCTGATTGGCAAGGAGAAATAGCTGAAGTTAAAAATTTAGCTTATCCAGCTCAGGCATTTGATGAAAAAGGTTTTGCTAAATATGGCAGCCATTGGGTTGCCTTTAACTATAAACCTTTTCCAAGTACTTTTTGGCCAACCAACGGTTCAACCGGTGATGTAATGATCCGCCTTGGAAAAGAATTTCGTGAGCGTGACGGCATCTACAATCAGGATGTTTATATCGCTAACTTAAGTCTGGTTGAAATGGCGATAAAAGATTTAGCGCAGATAAGTACACCAGATATTTCAGAGCGGCGTATTGGTCAGGATCTAAATAACGATGGCAGGTTATCGGCATTGGTAAGTAATATAACTAAGCAGCCCAATTATGTAGGGGATGCAAAAGACATAGAGTTAAGTTATCAGTTATACCCACAAGATACTGAGTTTTTACATACGGTACGTTACATTGGTGTCGATGAGGATGGTCAAGTCTACAATGCACCACGCATGAAAGAAGTCCGCTACATGAAAAAGCATCGCTTTAAATCTAAGCAATTACTGGCCTCCTCGTATTATAAAGAAGCGAAAGAAAAGCACTTTGAAAATCTGCCACAAACTCGTTATCTAGGCGATAAAGGCATAAACAATATGTTTGGTTGGACTATAAACGGTTATATCGAAGATGCTCAAGGTGATCTGAGGCCTCAACATAAACAAGAGCTGGCATTTTGTAATGGCTGTCATAAAACGGTGGGATCAACTTATGATCAAAGCTTTTCATTTCCGCGAAAAGTACAAGGGCGTGATGGCTGGGGTTATATTGATTTAAAAGCCATGACCGATGTACCAAATAAAGGTGAGCAGCAAGGGGAGTTTTTAACTTATTTTGAACGTGTTGGTGGCGGGGATGAATTTCGTCAAAATCAAGAAATGCTCATGCGTTGGTTTAATCAAGATGGCACTGTGAATAAGCAAAGAGTGAAGCAGGCAAAAAATTTATATGAGTTAATTACGCCCTCTAAAGAACGCGCAACTAAGCTTAATAAAGCCTACTTTACGATCATGAAAGAGCAGAGCTACTTATTTGGCCGCGATGCAACACTATTAAAAGCTAAAAATGTACTGCAAACAGTTGACGACTCACAAGCACCACTTGAAGAACAAAACCGTTATGTGTGGGACATGCAATTAGATTGGTCTACTGCTACACAGTAATAGGTTTGATATGTTTTATATTAAAAAGTAATTACTAGGTAATAAATATGACACATTAGAGGGATATCATATTCCACATAGATTGATTGGCAATAGCTTCAATCAAGCTATTTGTGATATGAGTATCCCCCTACTATTTATAACCAAATCATTTGGATATAGGCAAACTAAGTTAGTTTGCCTTTTTTTTTGCTCAGATCATATTTTTACTAACTAAGCTTAAAAAACAGTTAAAAACAGCCCACTGAGCATTACAACGGTGATATTTAAAGCAGTCATTATTTTTACCCAAGATGCTTTGAAGCTATAAAAAATCATTAATATTAAGACACTTAGTGCCATGTAACCACAAAATAGTAAAGCGCCGTAGCCGTTATGTTGTACAACACTCAGTACTAAGCTTAGTAAAATACTGATCCAAGCAGCGATCAAAAACTGTTTACTGAGTTTGTCGCTAGGGCGGGTTTTAAATACATCACGGTAATGATTAAATTTAGCCAAAGCAAAACAATTAAATGCCAGTAAACATAGGCTCAATTGCAGTAATTCATGCATTATGGTTGCTCCTGTAACTTAGTTTTTGCTGAACGGCGCGCCCGTTGTTGCGGTGTTTTAGCCGGAGTGTGAGTTGGTATTTTTTTGGCCTGAATTACAAATAAGGCTGCAAATATTAAGCACATTAAATCAAAACTAAACAACGCCCATTGACCGTTTAGCAAGTAGCTTATTAGATTGCCATTGGTGGTAAGAGCATTAATAACAGGCACGCTGAGACAGGCGATACCGTTTATCCACGCGAGTAAAATCCACTGCGGCCTTGCGCGTTTAAATAGCGCAAACAAAGCAACGGCTAGCCAAGTCACAAAGAATGCAAGTATTTCTTTATCAGCGCGCTCAGGGGTTGTCATAGGCAGTAACCGGTTGGCAATAAAAAATGCGCAGGTTGCAAGTGGTAAGCCCATTAATGTGGCAAGGTTTAACCCTTCTACCAACTTTAAGCCAATTGTAGCAGGTTGGTCTTTTTTCATGCGTTCGCGAATACGCTTAGCCCACATAATACAGCCAGTTGCTATCATTACACAGCCAGCTACGCCGCATAAAAAGTATAACCAGCGTAATAATGGGTTAGCTAAACGGCCTGTGTGTAGGGCTGTTAGCGAGTCATAGAACACTTCAGTATTGGTTAATTGGGCAGCAGTTTTAGCTATTAAGCTGCCATCTACACCGTTAAATAATAAGGTGGGTGTTTGGTCGCGAACTAGGCTAGCGGTATCTGCACGGACTGTAATTGTGGCTGAGGCTTTATTTGGATCACGAATTGATATTTGTGTTAAGTCAGCATCAGGCCAGTTAGTATAAACTTGATCTAAAATAGTATCGATGGCTATTAATGGGGCGCTATCTGGGCTAGTTTTGGTGCGCACATTAGTGGGTGACACATCGTTAAATAAACCACGAATACCATCTTCGTATGCGGTCATTGCTGGATAGGGGAATAACATAAATATTAGCGTGATTAGGCCTGTATAGGTGATCATAATATGAAAAGGTAACGCCAATACTGACGATACATTATGACCATCTAACCAACTGCGGCTGCCTTTATTGGCACGAAAGCTAAACATATCTTTAAAAATACGTTTGTGGATCACCACCCCAGATATCAGCGCTACCAACATAAATAAGCTCGCAAAGCAGACAATCCAACGGGCTGTGCGTACATCAATGTAATGTAGGTCAAAATGCAGTCGATAAAAAAAGTTACCACCTCTGGTGTCTCTTGTTTGTGCTATTTCGTCGCCTGTTTGTGGGTTGATATTGTGCTCTTGCCAACCACCAAAACGCTTCCCTTCAGGACGAGGCTTTTCATAAGCATAGTTAAGCTGCGGTTTTCGCTCTGTGGGCAAGTAAATTCCCCAACGCGTAGACTCCGGGCCTGCATTTTGTAGGTAATTAATACCACTGATAATTTGGCTACGCTGTTGCGCTACACGCTGTTCAGACGCTTGTACATTGTGCAGTGCTGGTTGATTCCATAGCGTTATTTCGTCCCGAAAAAAACTCACCGTGCCGGCAAAAAATATTAAATAGAGTAGCCAGCATACTAATAATCCAACCCAAGTATGCATCCAGGTCATGGAGCGGAAAAAACTCTCTTTCATAGCCAACCCTTTAGTAATGATAAGATCAGAGCACACCCTGAAGTAGTTAGTAAAATAGTGATCCATATTTTAGGTAATGACTTAACTGCAAACACCCAAATAAACACGCAGCTGTACACTAAAATAGTCAGGCTGATACTAAGCAGTACAGCATCTGATTTTTTCAGCGGTAAAATAATACTCAGTAACGCGGTAAACACGGCAGTAAAGGTATAACCACCAACAATGGCGGCAAAAAAGCGTGAGATAACAGCAAAACGGTAAGCATGGGCTTGATAAGCTTGGCTTAATTTAGATCTTATAGAGAGTGTTTGGCTGTTTTTGATAGATTGAGCGTGCATGATGATCCCTCAAAGTCCCAAATGGGGGCGAATAAAGGGGGTATTATATATTCTAGATACAGAAAAGATAGTGATTCGTATTTTCTTTGTTGTTTGTCGCGACGACAGCGCAATAATACTCAGTATATTTACTTAGTAAAATGATGATCTGCTTTTATCATTTGCTGTTTTAATTGAAAAGTTCGCAAATTTTTCAACTGCTTGTATGCTTAGTGATTGGAAGGCTATAAGCCGTTACATTAATTTTTTAGGGAGTACTATGTCAGCACACAAAAAACTTAATTATGTTGAATTTGCCGCAGCAGATTTAATCGTCACTAAGGCATTTTTTAGTGCGGTTTTTGATTGGCAGTTTATTGATTATGGCCCCGAATATACGTCATTTAGTGCTGATACAGCTGGGCTTGATGGCGGTTTTTATCAAGCACCACTTAGCTCATTAACGCAACATGGCGCAGCTTTATTAGTATTTTATAGCGAGGATATTGCGCAAACACAGGCTAAAGTAGAGCAACATGGCGGGAGTATTATAAAACCAATTTTTGATTTTCCAGGGGGCTGCCGATTCCATTTTACCGAGCCCAGTGGCAATGAATTTGCAGTGTGGTCAGAACATAATTGAACGCAAAAATAGATCATAATTTTACTAACTCAAGGAAAGAAATTGAATGACAGATTTGAGTTGCGAAGAAATTAAAGCATTTGTACCAGCAAAAGATTTTGCGCTTAGTTGTGCGTTTTATCAGCATATGGGCTTTCAAGTCGCGTGGGAAACCCCAGATATGGCGTACTTTTACCACGGAGACTGTAGTTTTTTACTGCAAAATTTTTATAATCCAGAGCACGCTAAAAATTTTATGATGCACTTATTAGTTGCAGATGTGACAGCATGGCATGATAAATTAACAAGTGCGGGGTTGGCGCAAAAATATAATATAAAAATTACTGAGCCAAGCTTGCAAGCGTGGCAAATGATTGATTTTGTTATTTATGATCCAAGTGGTGTGCTGTGGCGAATAGGGCAAAGCAGTGATGATGGCTAGCACCTTGTTAAAGCAAGTTAGTCAATGCGTGATCTGTGAATCTGAGCTGGCGCTTGGGGCACGTCCGGTGCTGCAATTTAATCCCAGTGCGCGTATTTTAATTGCAGGGCAAGCGCCGGGGCTTAAAGTACACCAAAGTGGCATTCCATTTGATGATGCCAGTGGTAAGCGGCTGCGCGAGTGGTTAGGGCTTAAGCCATGCGATTTTTATGATGCAACTAAGGTTGCTATTTTGCCGATGGGCTTTTGTTATCCAGGTAAAGGTAAGTCAGGCGATTTAGCGCCGCGTAAAGAATGCGCACCTGCATGGCGTTCCCAGCTTTTAGCGGCACTGCCCAATATTAAGTTAACCATAGTGCTGGGTAAATATGCCCAAGCGTACCATTTACCACACACAAAACATTTACCCCTCACTGAGTTAGTAAAATCATGGCGTGAGTATTGGCCAGATGTTTTGCCATTGCCGCACCCGAGTCCGCGTAATAATATTTGGCTAACTAAAAACCCTTGGTTTGAGCGTGATGTGGTGCCACAGTTGGCGCAAACTATTCAAGCAATTTTGCAATGTGAGGATGATTAGTTTGATGATCAATACCCAATTTGAGCAGCATGGTTTTTTTCATGTAAAAGGTTTTTACACTGAACGTGAACTTGTGCATGAGCGCGAAGTGATCAATTGTTTTCATCAGCAATGGATCGCAGATAATCAACAGTTTTATCAAACCAAGGCGGTTAATAGTGCCTATTTAACTGCAAATACCTATTTAGATGAGGCCCAGCGCTTAGTATTATTTAAGTTTATTGCCAGCCATAAGTTAATGGCTCAAGTTGATTCGATACTTGAATCAGCGGCCTTTATGAATACCCAGTTGTTTTTTAATCCGGTTAATCCTGAGCAAGAAAATTATTGGCATCGTGATATGCAATACCATTTAAGCTTGGCGGAGCAGCAAGCTGCGCTATCGGGTCCTGAAGTGATACATTGTCGGGTTGCGCTTGAGGATGAGCCAGGTATTGAGTTAGTACCAGGTACCCATCGACGTTGGGATACCCCTGATGAGCTGGCAACTCGGTTGGCTATTGATCACAACAACACCAGCGATGATTTAGCCACCGGCCATGTGATAGAAATGCAAGCAGGGGATTTATTAATTTTCTCGGCAAATATGATCCACCGTGGTTTATACGGTAAAGACCGCTTAGCGCTGGATATTCTTTTTGGTGAGCCACAGCCCCATGTACTGCATTTTGTTCAGGATATCTGTCTGCCTACTCCAGCGATGCTTTCGACATTAGAAGATGCCAGTGCCTTTGCGGTTACTTTGGCACACCAAGAATAACCGCGCTACATAGACCTGCCTAAAAACCACATGGGCTACTGTAATAATCTCGAAAGATAAACAGGTCTGAGCTACATTTCGCTGTTACTTAACAGCGCCAGTAGTTGATCTTTAGACATTTGCCCAGCATCACCACTGCCGGCGAGTACTTTATCTGCGAGTGCTTGTTTATGTTCGTGCAATTGCAGGATTTTTTCTTCAATGGTATTTTGTGCTATCAGTCGGTACACAGTAACGGGGCGTGTTTGCCCTAGGCGATGCGCGCGATCTGATGCTTGTTGTTCAACCGCGGGATTCCACCACGGATCGAGATGCAGTACATAATCAGCTGCCGTTAAATTAAGCCCCGTGCCGCCTGCTTTTAAGCTGATCAAAAACAGTGGTGCATGACCTGCTTGAAATTTATCAACTTGTTGTTTGCGTTTGTTAGTACTCATGCTGCCGTCAAGATAACAATAATCGATGCCGCGTTTTTGTAAGCGCTTTTCAACCAGTTTTAACACATCGACAAATTGGCTGAAGATCAGCGCTTGGTGGTTGTTTTCTAGTAATTCTTCAATAATCGCTTCTGCAGTGTCGAGTTTACTCGATGGCAACTTACTATTTTCCAGTAACAACTGCGGGGCAATACAAGCGCGGCGTAATTTAGTTAATGACGCCAAGATAGTAATGTATTGGCTGTCTTCCTGATTTGCTTGTTCAAGTGCGTTTAAACGAGTTGCTTCGTACAGTGCTTGCTCTTTTTCACTTAATGCGAAGGTTAAGTTTATTTCGGTTTTTTCTGGTAACTCGGTCAATACCGTTTGTTTGGTTCGACGCAGGATAAATGGAGCAATGAGGGTTTTCAGGGTATCGGCTTGTTGTTGGTTTTTATCGGCGTTACCAAAGCGCTTTTTAAATACTGGCAGGGTATGTAAAAAGCCTGGCATTAAAAAGTTAAACAAGCTCCACAGTTCACCTAAATGGTTTTCGATTGGCGTGCCTGACAGGGCAATTTTAAATTGACCATTGAGTGCAAATGCGGCTTTAGCTCTTAAACTCAAGGGGTTTTTAATTGCTTGTGCTTCGTCAAAGACAATATTAGCAAAAGAAAATTGCGCCAGTTGTTCACCAATTAGTGGCAGTAAACCATAACTGACGATCACTAAATCGTGTTTACCAGCCGTTGCCAGAATATCAGCGCATGCAGTGGCATTTTCAATGATTTTTACATGCAAAGCCGGCGCGAATCGCTCGGTTTCAACTTGCCAGTTATGACACACAGATTTTGGCGCAACCACTACACTGGCACCTAAACTACTGCGCATTTGTAACACGGTTAAGGTTTGTAAGGTTTTACCCAGCCCCATGTCATCGGCTAAACAAGCATTGAGTCCCCAGTTGGCCAGTTGCATTAGCCATTTAACCCCGACTACTTGATAGTCTCGTAAAATATGGACTAAATGTGCAGGTAAGGTAGGGTCGATAGTTTGCTCAAATTTAGCTAAACGCGTTTTCCAGCTGTCACCAAATGTGACATCACCTAAGTCGGCAATGCTTTGGTGTAAAGGCAATGCACGCGCGTTGGCAATCCGTAGTTCATCACTTGGGTTGTGCTTATCAATATTTTGCATCCCTTCTAAGCGATTTAATAAGTTAGTTAAACGCTGATCCAATAATAATGAATTGCCTTCCGAAAACTCTAAAATGCTGCCACGGCGCGGGGCTTTAAGCAGGGTTTGTAATTCGTATATTTGGCCGCTAGGGAGTGAGATTTTACCACTGACGCTTAACCAATCGTTATCATCATTTAAGTTAAGAGAAAGGTGCTGGCTTTTGGCAACTTTCATGCCTTGGCTCGTTTCGTCCCAACTTAATACCAGAGACTGTGCTTTTTGCGCAGCTTCAAGTAACTCAATTGCTTGGCTAATATCTTCAGGTAAATAAAACTGCTGTTGAATTTGATTATGTTGCGGTGATTGCCGATCAGCAAATAATCCGGCCATATTTTTCAGTAAATTTCTAAACGCTTTTTGCTCTGCTTTTAAATCACGTTTAATAACAATGCTGTCGGTTTGATCATCATCAGTATGTGCGAGTGTCAAAGCACCAATGCCGGGCTCAACCCAAGGGCCATCTACGCCATTTGGCATGGCATAAAAGTTAATGTTGATACCTAATTGGGTAAGAGCGATCACTGCGGCAAATTCACACAAGCCTTGGCGTACGTTGTTGATATGAGCAAACTCGGTACGCTGGCTGCTAATATGATGCTCGTTAGCCAGTACTTGTAATGCTGCATTTAGTTGTGGCAGTTTTTCTTCGGTTAAATTATTGGGTTGTTGCTCAAATAATTGCAGTAATTTGAGCTGTTTGTCATTAATGGCGAATACTTGGTAACAATTTGCGTGACTGTGGATAAGTAAAAAGTCACAGTCCGGATCGCTGATACTCGGTTGCATTACCAGGCGATAGCAATCATTGCTGTCTTGTGCAATTTCAATGACAAACTCGCCTTTGATCAGCGTAAGTGGCTGTCCATTGTGATCTTCAAGCCCTTTAAACCCTATTAATGCTTGTAATACCGCGGCCGTTGCGTGTATCTCGTGATAACCAAAACCGGCATGGTTGTTGAGCACTTGTACTAAGTTATGATCGGCGCTGGTTAATGCATCTTGATACTGGTTATAAGCAAGTTCTTGGGCGTTTACTTTACGACCTTTGGTCCATTCGCCTTTGGCATTGAGTTGCTGTACTTTGGCTTGTATGAGCGGTAAATCTAAATGGGTTAAATCCAGTTGCCATATAATTCGTTGCTGCGCAGTGGGCGTATCAATTTGGCTAATATCATTAAGCCAACGCTGCCATTGTGGGACGCGGGTAAAGTGCTGTAATAAACCAGTATTGGGTAATGGTGTGTCATCGCTAAGCCAATTAACTAAGTGCTGGCATTGCTCAGCTAACCAGTGTTGATGCGCATTAATTGCGCTATTGAGCTGTTCTAACAGTTCAGTATCACCCCTTAGATGATTTACCTGTTCGTCTGTGGCGTTTTTAATAATTGCCAGTAATAAGCAAAATAATGGCGCTAATGCATTCGGGTTACCAAGTAGATGACTTAAGCTGTTGCTTAAACGATGGTTTTGATAGTTAGCTAAATCCTCTTCCAGCAAATAATCAATCGCTTGGCTTGGGTGGCTTAATTCCCCAAGATTTTTTTGATACCATTTTCGACAGGTATTTAGTTGTTTAATATCTGCTGCGGTTGCACTGATAAATAGGCATATAGTGTAAAGTAATCCGGTGATCTCGGTCGGATAGATGCCTTTGCCAAAGTTTTTTCTAAACGCTGTTAAAGCGCTTTTATACTGTATCAAAGCAATATCAATAAACTCACCCTTGATGGCATTGGTATTTGCTTCATAAAAAGTGGCTAAAACACGGTCTCTTTTATCATCTAGCAATTCAGCAAAATTATCTTCTTGTAATAATATGGCTAAATTCTCATTCAGATAAATACGTTTTCTCAGCTCTGTTGTTGGGAGCGCTTTGGCAATCAGAGTCGGCCATGCACGCTCACTGGTGAGATTGAAAAATTGACCGCGGATAAAGTTATCTAAGCAAAGCTGTTGCCATTGCTCAGGTAGGCATTGCCACAGTTGCTCGCTGTATGGTGATTGCGCGAGCAAATTAACAAAGCCGCTATCAAGCTCAAGTGATAAATCACCAGGGAGCGGTTTTTTTCCGCTTTTTGCGCGGTCAAGATCATTAAATAGCAGGTGCAGAAAGTGCACTGCTTTATCGTGGTAATAATAGCTTTTTGTAGCTTCGGTTAAGAAAGCATGCAATAAAACTGGCTGATGTTTTATCGCATTAATAGCTACATAAGCAACTGCGCTAACTGATATACGAAAGTTTGGTCCGTAGGGGAGCTTCCAAATTAAATCTTTAGATTCGAGTTGTTTAGTGTATTTAGCGACTTCAGCTTGAGAAAATGAATAGCCATTTTTAATGTGACTATAAAGACGTTTAGTGAGCTGCTGAACAGAGTTCTCATAGCCATGCGATGAGCCACTTATTATCAGTGCAAGTAATACACACAGTTGTTTTTGGTCGTTATCAGTTGTGGCGGGCGGCAAAGTACTTAATGGCATAAAATCAATAATTAAAGTCGCTAATGATTGCAGCCAGTATAAGTTTCAGCTGGGGGAGTTACAACCAATAAAAAAGCGACCCAAAGGTCGCTTTTTTATAAAAACCTATTGCACTTTGGCAAACAGTTTTTGTAGTTGCGGCATATATTCTTTAATTAGTTTTAAATTACTTTCGCTAACAACCGGCGCACCTGTATTAGCAGCATTAGCTGAGTTACCAAGTGTGCCCATCATTGAACTAGCGCTGTTATTTTTCGAGCCGCCCATACTTTGCAAACCGCCCATTAACTGATTTACTTTATCTTTGTTTTCTGGCGATAAATTACCTTTGATGTTTTCAAGGTAAGCCATTGAGACTTCAGAACCCACAGTAATTAGTTGTTCAGGGGTGAAACCATATTTATTGGTAAGGGCTGCAAACTCTTTGTATAAATCATTATCTTTGATTGTACCAAGGGCGCCTAATGCCATTGCAGTCGAGCCCCCTTCAGAGCCACCTAACATACTACCCAAATCCATGCTTTTTAATGAATCTTGACTTTGTGACCAATCAACAACCGCGGGTAATGCTTTCATATAGCCTTGTAAATCTTTTTCTGTGATATCTGCCGCAAGGCTTGAAAAACTCATTGCTAACAAACTAAGAGATAAAATTATTTTTTTCATGTTGAGCACCTTTATTCAATTGTTAGTTGCATTAAAGACTATTAATTAGATAACCGCTATAAATTAAAGAGGGTTTTAGTCTGTTAACATCAGATGATATACTACATTTTTGCCTGATGTAGCTGAACCTCATGTTAATTATTTCAAATACCGTAACAATCGATGAATGGGAAGTCGAGCTGTCAGCTATTCGTTCACAAGGAGCGGGTGGTCAAAATGTTAATAAAGTGGCCAGTGCGATCCACCTTCGCTTTGATATTAATCGCTCAAAGTTACCAGAGTTTTATAAAGAGCGGTTGTTGGCGTTCAATGATAGTCGAATCACTAAAGAAGGTGTGATTGTTCTCAAAGCACAAAGTCATCGAACTCAAGAGCTAAACAGGGAAGATGCGTTAAAGCGACTAAAACAGCTTATTTTATCAGCCACTAAGGTTGAACGTGCTCGTCGTGCTACTAAGCCAACACGTAATTCACAGCGCAGACGCATGGATAAGAAAACCAAACATGGTAATACCAAAGCGCTGCGCGGCAGTGTTAAAGTTTAATTTATAAGTTTGGTTTAAGCACCTCAAATAACGCGTTAATATGATCGTCTCTATCATTAAGCGCAGCTATATAACGGTATTTTTCACCGCCAGCTTGTTCAAAAATCTCTCGGTTTTCACCTTCTAATTCTTCAAGTGTCTCAAGGCAATCAGCGCTAAATGCAGGGCTGATAATAGCCACGTCTTTAATCCCTTCGCTTGGTAAGCTCTCAAGGGTTGCATCTGTGTAAGGTTTTAACCACTCAGCTTTACCAAAACGGCTTTGGAAAGTGGTGATCACTTTGTCTTTGTCTAGGCCTAGCTTTTCTACCACTAAACGGGTGGTTTGTTGGCACAGGCAGTGATAGGGATCGCCATTATCTAAAAACTGTTTAGGCATACCGTGGTACGAAAACACCATTTTTTGTGGCATACCGTGTTTTTCTAAATCTTCGCTAATGCTGTTAGCGAGTGACTCTAGGTAGGTTGGGTTTTTGTGATACCCATTTATAAAGTGAAGCTCTGGCACCCAGCGCCATTTTTTTAATACATTCGCCACGGCATCAAATGTTGAGCCTGTCGTTGGGCTTGAATATTGTGGGTAAAGTGGCAACACAATAATGCGGGTTAAGCCTTTATCTCTGAGCTCTTCAAGGCCCGCTTCGATTGATGGATTACCGTAGCGCATCGCCATAACCACTTCGGTATTGGTATAGCCATGCTGTTTTAATAAGGCATTTAATTTAAGGCTTTGCTGGCGTGTAATATGGGTCAGTGGCGAGCCATTTTCAGTCCAGATACTTTTATATAGTTTAGCTGAGCGTTTTGGGCGAATACGCAAAATGATGCCATGCAGGATGATCATCCACACAATACGCGGTATTTCTACGATACGAGGATCTGACAAAAACTCACGTAAGTAAATACGCAATGCACTTGCTGTTGGGGCATCGGGGCTGCCTAAGTTGGTCAGTAAAATCCCTGTTTTTTGATTAAAACGCTGATCATGAGGGTTATCGGTAACGGCTGAAAATCGCGACACGCAATGCTCCTAAAGCAAAATAGACGGTTATGGAATATATGCTATTAATATTAATAGCTTATTGTAACGAATGAAAGGGTAAATAGGATCACTGATTTACAATGATTTGATCATGATCCTAAATGGAGTCGGTTTTTTAGCTTCTAGTTGCTGTAACTTTTCAATGGATTTAGCACTAAATATATGCCCCTTTGGTAGCAACATAATACCCGTGTGACTATGCAGTGCATGGCTAAGTACCATATTGATGGCTAGCTCTTTGGCCGTTATTATTTTCATCGAGCCTACTTTTGCTTGCTGCTTAATGCATTTAACTCGGCAAGCCTCCAAAGCTTGCACTAATTTAGGATGGTAAAAGTTACCGCTGTACATTTTTACTGTTTCGAGTGCATGTTGGTGCTTTTCTTCATCTTTTAAATTACTTTGTTCAAATGCATCCCAATAGTCACGTGCAAGCGCGAGTATCATTGCACTAAGAGGAATATCATTACCTTTTAATCCTTTAGGTAGGCCATTACCGTTATAGCGTTCGTACTGGTGATAAATGGCGTCAGACACTTCATGCAGATGAGTCGCAGGCATTAACATCAATTGTGCTGTACTTGGATGCGTATAATAACTTTTGCGTTGCTGTTCATTAAGCGCATGCACGGGTTTTTCATAAAGTGCGGGATCCATTGCTAACAGCCCTATTTGAGCTAAGTAACCAGCCATTGCCGCCATTTCTATATTTTTTGGCGGTAGCTGCAACTGTTTTGCTATTTGTGTACAGGTATTGGCAATGTTCTGCGCTTTAGTGCCATCTAAATATGGATTGGCATTAATGAAATTATAGAGCAGCTCGAAGGTTGCGCGGTGTTCATTTTTTTCATTTGTATTGGCAACTTTTAGCTGTTGTAAGACCTGTTTAATCTGTTTAGTTCGTTTCTCAACTAACTCTTCAAGTGAGTCATTTAAATCTTTTAATTGCGAGTTTTGTTTTTCTACATGGGCTTGAAGAATTATATTTTGTTTCTTTAAACGGTATTTCTCTACTGCTGACTTTATTATGCTTATTAGTTGATCATTCTGCCATGGTTTGTTGATATATGCATGAATACCGCCTTCATTTACTGCTTTCACAGTAGATTCCAAGTCAGAAAAACCAGTAAGTAGTATGCGTTGCGTGTCTGGGGCTGTCTCTCTTGCTTTAGCTAAAAACTGAGCACCATTCATTTTTGGCATGCGCATGTCGCTTATGATGACATCAAACTCTGTCTCTGCCATTTTCTTTAATGCTTCTTCACCCTCGCTACAAACTGTTGAGGTGAAATTATATTGCCTTAACAGTCTAGTAAGTGATTTTAGTACTCCTGGTTCGTCGTCTAAGCATAAGATATTTGCAGGCTTATTTGTCAACTCCGCGATTTCTTGTATTTCATGCATATTTATTGTCTATTCAAATACTTTGTCATTTTTAATCTAGTATATGTTTAAAGTATAAACAATTTTTAATTATTAAATGTTTTCAGCGTTGTGAGTGATTTTATAGAAAGTAAACATATCTTTTCAAATTTTAGTAACGTAAAACTTTCGCGAGCGCAGACAAAAGTGAGTTGTTTTTTTTGCAGAAAGTATAAAACCCATCTAGTATGAGACAGATAAGACATTAATGTTAATACAAGAGAGATTGTAATGGCGATACCGATAACAATTGCAGATGATTCAGCGCTGTCACGCAAAACTATTCGAAGGGTCTTGCCAGAAGATTGGGATGTAGAGATACATGAAGCTAAAAATGGAATCGAGGCTTTAGAGGCTGTGAATAATGGTCTGGCTGAGGTGTTATTTCTAGATTTACAAATGCCGCAAATGAATGGGTATGAGGTTTTAAAGGAACTGCATGATGAGCATAAAAAAACAATCGTAATTGTAATTAGTGCTGATATTCAACCAGAGGCGCAGGCATTAGTTAATTCTTTGGGAGCGTTTAGGTTTTTGAAAAAGCCAATATCTGCCGAGGAGCTTAGTAATACATTACAAGAGGTTGGGTTGTTATGATTACTATTAGCGAAGAGGAGCGAGATGCCTTACAAGAAATAATGAATATATCTATGGGGCAAGCTGCAGATGCACTTGCTCGGCTGATCCAAACAAAGGTTGCGTTGTCGGTGCCAGCCATTGAGGCGTTGTCGCCTGCGGCATTTCAAGAAGTTCTCGATAATTTTAAAAGTAGCTGGTTTGCAAGGCAATCTTTTGTCGGAACAATTCGAGGTGAAGTGATTACTGGCATACAAAAAGATGGATGTTCAGCACTGGCTGATATAATGGATTTTGACTTACCATTAGATCAAGCGGCTACTGAGGAACTTGTATTGGAGGTTACAAATATAATCTCGGCTGCCTGTTTGCAGGGTTTTACTAGTCAACTTGAGTTATCTACTCAGTTAAATATGCCTGCCTTTTATTATCCAGATAAAGCAACACAAAATATTGAATGGTCCTCTGTGTTAATTATTGAAGTTGATTTTAAGATTGAGCATATGAAATTTGATGCTCGCGTGTTAATTGGACTCAGTGAAGGGTCTATAGAACAAGCACTCATTCCTATCCGTGCTCTCTTGGAGGAGTAATGGAAAAAGCGGAGTTTGAGCGAGTAATAAGGCAAATCCCCATAGGAGCTTGCATTATTGATGTAAACTGTGTGATTACCTTTGCTAATCCTGCATTTTCTGGCGGTTTAACTGCAAGAAATGACCACCTTATAGGTGAGAACCTGCTCACTGTGTTCTCTGAGCAAGCGCGTTTTTTAAGGCGAAAAATAGACAGTGTATTTGTACTCAAAAACTCTAGCTTCAGTTACTGGCAACAACGGCCACATGTATTTCCGATGAGAAGCACTCGACCTATTACCGGTGATGAGTCTCAAATGTATCAAAATGTTCAATTTATGCCGATTATTGCTTGTGATGGAGAAGTGAGCCATGTGTGTATTGTTGTAACAGATGTAACAGCAGAGGCTAGTTATTTTATGCAGCAAACTGATTTGAAAAATGAGTTGGAGTCTGAGCATCAGCAGCTAAAAAAACTACATCAAGAGCTTAAAATTGCACAAAGGCAAATGTTGCAATCCGAAAAAATGGCTTCTATTGGTCAGCTTGCTGCGGGGGTTGCACATGAAATTAATAATCCTATTGGTTTTGTGCGCTCAAATTTAGAAACGCTAAAAGATTACTCGCAAAAATTAATGAAGACCAATGAAACGCAAAAGAAAATCATTTTAAAGCAAGCTGAGCCTAGGTTTATTGCGTTACTTGAAGATGTTTATGAAAAAAACGGTATTGCGTTCATTAATGAAGATCTCCCAGAACTGCTTAACGAGTCTTTAGATGGCACAGAGCGAGTTCGAAAAATAGTAAGTGGATTACGTGACTTTGCAATACAAGATGATGAAAATTGGGCTGAGGTTAATTTATGTGCAGAGATTGATTCTGCCTTGGTGGTACTTGAAAACGAAATAAAATATAAAGCCAAAACATCCGTCTCACTACCTGATGAAGCTATAACTTTTTGGGCAAAACCCAGTGCAATTAGACAGTTGTTGTTTAATATTATTGTAAATGCGTTGTATGCAATGCAGCCAATGGGTTTATTGAGTATTAGTTGTGCCTATAATGAAAGTAAAGATGTGCTACTTACAATAACCGATACAGGATCTGGTATTAGCCCTGAAGATTTAGTGCGTATTTTTGATCCCTTTTTTACTACGAAAGATATAGGCCAAGGTACTGGGCTTGGACTCTCTGAAGTATACGCAACGGTTCAGGAACATCACGGTCAGGTTAATGTGAGTAGTGAATTAGGCAAAGGCAGTTGCTTTGAATTTACGTTTAAAAAGCAAAAATAAACTTTAGAGTGAAACACAAGTACTTCCTTTCAAAGGTAATACTGAGCTGGCTAAAGCTAATGTTTTTAAATGATGGAGGCGGGTAATGAAAGGCATAATTTTTAATGTGTTAGAAGACATGGTTGTAGAGCAACTAGGTATGGAGGTATGGAATGAGCTATTACAATCACATACACCTGAGGGGCGCGTTTACGTGTCGGCAAAAAATTATGACGCTGGTGAGTTATTTGCAATGGCTAATGGTGTTGCGCTGAGACTCAATATGCCATTGCAAGATGTAGTGAAGGCATTTGGTCAATTTTTATTTAAAGGACTCGCTGATAGACACCTTGATGTAGTCGAGCGCTTTACTGATTTTACGTCATTGGTTATGGGGATCCATGATGTTATTCATCTTGAAGTAAATAAGTTATATCAAGACCCATCACTGCCGACTATATCATGTCGTATTAGCCGCCCTGGTCACATCGAAATGAATTACAATTCGCCGCGTAAACTTTGCTTATGTGCAGAAGGTTTATTATTCGGTGCTGCTGAATACTTCGATCAAGCTATTAATATTACGCACGCTGTGTGTATGCACAAAGGCGCCCAGCAGTGTATTTTGCATATTGAGGTTGCTGATGAGTGAATCTAGCGATGCTTATTATGTTGCTTATCTACGCGAAAAAAAAGCAAGAAGGGAGGTCGAGCAGTTGCTTGAAGATAGCTCGCGGCAGCTATACGAAAAGAATAAGTTACTTGAGCAGCAAATAACGCAAATAAAATCACAACAGCAGTCAATGTTACAACAAGAAAAGTTGGCCACATTAGGATCGTTAGCGGCAGGCGTCGCTCATGAAGTTAATAATCCACTGGCATTTGTAATGAGTAATGTTGATACACTTTATTTGTATAGTAGAAATATGATTGATGCATTAAATCGCTCCAGTATTTCGTTATCCGAAGATAAGGAGCAACTACTTGTCATTCAAGATGATTTACCTGAATTAGTTTCAGATATTAATGAGGGGTTAATTAGAATTAGAGATATAACAAAAAACCTGTTATTTTTTGCCCGTAATGATAGCCAGCATCAGGTTGAGGTTAAATTGCAAGATGCTATAGAATTAAACTTAAAATTGCTAAAGCCATTACTTAAAGATATTAATGTAGAACTTGATTTTACGTATAACTCGTCCGTTTTATTTACACCGAACGAATTAAATCAGTTATTAGTCAATATTCTTCTTAATGCTATTCAATCGTTTATTCCCGATAGTGAACGAACAGCTCAGATCAATGTGTCAGTGAGTGAGTTAAACAATAAGACTGTTTTAAAAGTAACTGATACTGGCTGCGGAATGAGTGATGATATAAAAAACAAAGTTTATGACCCATTTTATACAACTAAGCCTGTCGGTACTGGAACCGGAATGGGTATGTCAATGGTTTTACAAGTTGTACAAAAGCATAATTGTAAAATATATATTGAGTCAGCTATTGATGTGGGGTCTACTATATTAATTGAATTCCCACCATTAGATTAACTATCTATTATCTGGCAAAGGTTGAGTCATTATTTATGTCGATTATTATACAGTTGAAAAATCCGCTAAAGAATAAAGTTTAGTCATCATTTTTTTCCTTTAATGCTATTATGGTTAATTCTTCATCATTTAAATCTGAGTTTTTAGGAAGTGTAATACTAAAAACAGTGCCTTCTCCTGGTTTGCTTTGTACCGAAATTTTTCCATTATGCTGTTCTATAATAGCTCTTGAAATAGCCAGACCTAATCCAGTCCCTTTACCTATTGGTTTAGTTGTGAAAAAAGGATCAAAAATACTACTTAGCTTATCAGCTGGGATCCCACAACCATTATCACTAATTGTTATATAAGCATTGTAAGAGTCTTGTGTTGTGGTTACAGCTATCATTCCTACAGAATTACTTAGCGACTGCGCAGCATTGATAAAAATATTCAGAAATACTTGGTAAAGCTGGGTTGTACGACCTATGAGCTTTATTTCATCTGCGCAATAGTATCTTTCAATTGTTGCATTGTATTTTATTTGATTCCAAGCAACTCGTAGAGTGTTTTCTAACAAACTAGTGAGGTTGATATCATCTATTTTTGTTTGATTTGGATGAGCAAACAGTTTTAGGCTCTGAACTATTTCTTTGACTCTATTCGCACCTTCTTTCATTTCACTTAAAATATCACTGGTATCTTGTGTTAATTCATCAAATTGATAGTGTTCTAGCCGTTCGTTGATAGCGCGTGTACTTTGAAATTGCGGTTTTACTAAATCTTTAATCAAATTAGTGTGCTGCTGTATATTATGGGCTAAGTTCTGAATGTTACTGATAACGTAGCTTAATGGGTTGTTTATTTCATGAGCAACGCCTGCGGCCATTTGTCCTAATGAAGCCATTTTTTCTGAGTTGATTAACGTTTGCTCTATGTTTTGCTGCCTTTGCTGTAGACTTTTTTGTTCAAATTGTGAAATTGTATTACCAGTGAAGCTAATAAATTGCTGAAGTAAACTCACGTCTTTTTGATTAAAAGCACCTTGTTTCTCAGAAAAAACAAATAATTGATATTGTTTTTTATTTGTTGTTACTGGCGCAGTTAATAGTGAGTGTTGTTGTTGCCAAAAAAGGTCATCTATTTGCCACTTAGTGAGTTTACGTAACTCAAATATATTTTTTATGTTGGGCTGTATCGACAAAATAGCGATTAATTCAGGTAATACTTTCTCTGCATTTTCCTTTGATGCTTTTAGCATAGAGTAGGATTCAGTATTAGGATTATATTTGACTAATATTGCTGCTGAAAAAGATATTGTTCGTTGTAATATAGAGAAAAAATCTTTAAATAACTCATCAGTATTTGAGCTTGCTAATATTGCTTCTAGGCCATTTAATATTAGCGTATTAAAAGCCCCTGCTTGCTCTAGAGCTTTATTTTTCATTTCCAGTTGATGAATCCTTTCTAATAGCTGTTCATTATTTTTCATAGTATTTACCAAATATAATTAAGTTACTTTCTATTTTTATAAATATCGAAGTAGCTTACGTCGCGAAAATGAAATTCTGTTGTTAAAGGAATGTGTGCAAGTTGTAATTCTTGCATTATGTACTTATTTAATCGTCTATAAGCACCAAAAAAAATAAGAACAGCTCCTATTATTATGTCAGCGCTAGATACCACTAAACGAATAATCGCAGATACTTTTTGTGTTAATTGATGTTCGCACTCTTTATTTTTTTATTCTGGATGCACTTAGTTTCAATCGAAAACATTTTCAACCTTTTTTAATATTCATAAATACTGTTGGTGTCCTTGTTGAGCTTAATATCTCGTCATGTTTCTGTCCAATACGTTGCCGATGAAATATTCAGCCAGCGGCATTTAGTTAGATGTTTAAGTTACCTTAATATTCAAGTTGCAAAGTGCGCCTGTTGTTGTATTTTGGTGTACCAATTTTAATGTCAGGCTCTACTTGTATAGCATTAATAGCCCTTCTGTCTCATTTGTCGCAATAGTAATAAAGCTGTGCTACGATTTAAATTGATTGATACTAAGTTGTTGTGTGATGTTAAAAACGTTAAAGCCAAGTGAGATAGCCCGCTACTGCGATGTACACCAAAGAACCGTTAGTCGCTGGATTGCATCCGGTGAATTAGTTGGTCATAAATTACCTGGACGGGGCAATTATCGTGTTCAAGTTTCTGATTTTATAAACTTCCTTAAGAAGCAGAACATGCCAATATCGGATAGCTTATCTTTGCAGAAACAAGTACTAATTATTGATGACGAGGTCAATGTTCGTTCAAGTATCAAGCGAACCTTAAAAAAACAAAATTTTAGTACTATTGAAGCTGCCAGTGGCTTTGAAGCAGGGCTTTTATTGCAACAAAAGAACCCTGATCTGATAACGGTTGATTTACGTATGCCTGGTATAAGTGGGTTAGAAGTTATTCGTATGATTCGTGCGCAGGAAAGGTTTTCAGATGTTAAAATTCTTGTTATATCAGGGGTACACGAAGAAGAGTTAAAGAATACGATTGTAGTTGGTGCGCATGGTTATCTTTGCAAGCCGTTTACTAGCGATGAATTAATAAATATTGTTAATAAATTAGTTAATAAGTAGCCGTTGATGCAGAGGTAGCAAATAATGATAAACACTATTCTTCTGGTTGATGATGAATTGAATGTTTTACGATCGCTTAAGCGACTGTTTGTTCGATCGGGTTTTGATGTTGCAACAGCATCAAGTGCAGCAGATGCTCTTGAATATTTGAGTACTAATCGTGTAGCAGTCATAGTTACCGACTTCAGAATGCCGGTTATGGATGGCGCTGAGTTTTTACTTGAAGTGAAACAAAAATGGCCTACTACCGTTAACTTGGTACTTAGTGGCTATGCAGACTTTAAATCAGTCGTTGAATTACTCAATCAAGGTGTAGCCTTCCGTTTTTTGGAAAAGCCGTGGAGTGATGATGATTTATTAACAAATATTCATCAAGCACTGGTTGAATTTTCAAAATATCATTTTCAAAAAACACGAGACCAGATACTTTTGGGTAGTGTTTCTCCCTTGATTGAAGTTACTGATAAAGGAGTAATCGGTCGCTATAATGGTTATGCAAAAAAAGTTATCCATAATATCGAACAACTTCAAGGCAGAAATGTCTCTGAGTTATCTGCGACGTTAAAAACAGATGTTATCGATGCTTTTTTTGCAGAGGAAAGTCCAACACTGTTTCTTAATTATTTCGATGTGTCTGCAACGGGTGAAGAAAAGGAAATAATAATAGAGCGATACCTATCGGATCAATTTGCTCATCTTCTCAAGCTTTCTTTTGGGGGAGCTTGTCCGAAAAATGAACTCAGGTTTAAAAAGTCAAGCCTGATGGCTGAACATGAATTTTGTGAGTTAGTCACTTCTTTTGAGCTAAATTCTCGACCTTGTACTGTCGTTTATTTAGGGGTCTTACAATTCTCATTATTGAATAATTTACTTAATCACCATGAAATTTACAGTCTGATACACGATATAGTTAATGCGATCGAAGGTGCGCTCACTGATGAAATAAAACTATGCCACTTTAATATGGACAGGTTTGTTTTATTGATCCCAAGAATTATGAATGACACGCAGCTATTAATTTATATGGAAAAAATAATAAAAAAATTCAATGAGTTACTTTGTTTAACTCGTGCTACAACAGATTTGAATTTATACGGTGTTTATGGTTTTGTGCCAGAAGATGGTATTTCCGGGAAAGAACTTATCAATCAAATGCGTCTCAATATGGGGCATCAGATAGTTAAACAACACCGCACTATAACTAGGTTTGACCCAGATTTAGTAGCTGATTATAAAAAAGAGTTTGAGCTGAGCAGAATGCTGCTTACTGCTATTTCTGAAGAACAATTAACACTACGTTTTCAGCCTAAAATTGATTTATCGTCTCAAAAAGTTGCTGGTGCTGAAGTCTTAGTCCGATGGTATGAGCCAAAAAAATATGGCTGGGTGTCACCTGCTCAGTTTATTCCAATAGCAGAATGTGATGGCCAGATCATTGAATTGGGGCGATGGGTGATTGAAAAAAGTTGCGAAGCACTTAGCCGTTGGATGAAAGAGGGGATTGAGTCTTGCCCTCTGGCAATTAATGTATCTGGTAGGCAGCTAAAAGAAGACAAAGGTTTTGTTGATTTTGTTCTTGAATGTGTAAAAAAACATCACTTACTCTCATCACAACTTCATTTTGAATTAACTGAAACATACCTAGTTGAGGATATTGCTGGGTGTCAACAGCAACTCTCAGAATTAAGATCTCATGGTTTTGAGATTTTAATTGATGATTTTGGTGTTGGCTATTCGTCACTTGCTTACTTATCTAAACTGGCGGTTGATGCACTTAAGTTAGACAAAGTACTAATTACAGATCTCGATTCATCAATTGGTATGCAGAGCCTAGTGCGTAATATTATTCGTATGGCCCATGAGCTAAAACTTAAAGTGATCGCTGAAGGTGTAGAAACGCCCTTTCAGTGTTCTAAATTAAAGACATTAGGTTGTGATTATGTGCAAGGTTTTTACTTTTCAGTACCACTTGAAGAAGATGATTTCTGCGCATTTATACAATCAACTAACAAGATAATTACTATATGACATCAGTGACCGTGGTATTGTTAGATGATGATGCGCTGTTACTGAAAGCTTTACAGCGGACAATTATTCGCACATTTCCTAACACAATAGTACTTGTTGCCAATGAATTAGATGAGTTTTGGCAATTATTACAAGACAACCCCGATGTGGATTTAGTAATTAGTGATTACTTGATGCCTCATATGAATGGTTTGGATGTGCTTGAATTATGTGTTGCTAGGTATCCGTATCCGGTAAGAGCATTACTAACTGGGGATATGACAAACACAACAATAATGCGTCAACCTAATTTAGTGCATGCGTATTTAAGTAAGCCTTTTAGCGGTGCAGACATTAGTAATTTATTAAATAATGTTGCCGAGCTAAAGAGTTTACCATTTGAAAAACATGTTCGTCGTCAGTTAGGGGCGATGATGAGTTTTCCTGTTTGTCCTATATTTCTCCAAAAGTTACAAATAGTATTGAGTAGCGATGATTATAACTTACATCAAATAACCACCATAGTCTCTCAAGAGCCTGTTATTACAGCTAAATTACTTCAAATTGCTAATTCAGCTTATCTTGGTTTTCAGCGACAAACATCTTCTATAGATGAAGCCGTATCTAGGATTGGCTCCACTATGTTATTAGCGATTGTTACTTCTTTAGCAATGTCGCAAGCAGTAGGTAATGTATTACCTACTCGTGTGCACGAAAGACAGCTTGAAATAGCGTCTAATTACGCAGGCTGTGTAAAAACATTTGCTGAGCATGCTGGGTTTAATCGAAAAAACCAAGAATTACTTTTTTCTGTCGCAATACTTAGCTTTGTCGGTAAGGTTATTTTGCTTTGCGGGGATCAAAGTCTAGCGCAAAGCTATGATGAAGGTATCAACACGGATGATTTAGCTCATTATCAAAGTGTCTCTGCTTATGTAATGAAATTGTGGGGTTATGATAGTCGAATATGTACTTTATTGATGAGCTGTAATGACTTAAATGGCATAAAAGAAGCCAAGCTTAACGAAATAAATCAGCTACTTTACATAGTCAGGAAAATTTTATTTAGTGCATGCTCAGTAGATAATTTACAAGTTTTATTAACTGATAAAAATGTTGATATTAATTTGACGCAAGCATTAGCTAGTTTTGATTGGAAAACATACCTGATTTCTTACTAGGGAGTGTTGATCTTTCATGATTCAAATTAGCTCTATCTAGGGGCGCTTCAATCGCGGCATTAGCATGATAACTTAGTAGACTAAATAAAAACTAAGTAAAGCTAGCGCATTCTGTTATCGGCTTTTCTCTAAATCCATGTAAGTAATGAAAAACCAATTTGTTCTAGGCAGAAATTTTGAGCTGCGCGTTTTTTAATTTTTTATCAATTATTTAGTGATACAACCACATTGCACAGGCACTGTATCAGCAAAAAATATACTGCTGTAAACTTAACCTCGAAAGATTTATACCAATAGTGTTAAGTTACTGACCATTTAGCTCGCTAGAATGGTTAAATATTTAAGTCGATTGGTATTACACGCTACAGATATTTTAACCTTTCGATTTTATTACTTAGCATCATTTATTGTGGTTATTAATAAGGCTTAATAAGTGATGGGATTTTTATAGTGATCTCAGGTTATTTGAAAAGGAAGTGCTCGATAATTTTTTGTAAAAAGCCAGTTAATAATTTAGCTGTGGGGTATAAGGTAAATAAAATGCTTGTATTTTGCTGCAACTCGACGCTTGTTGTGTTTGAAATTGTTTCGCCATAATTTATGTTAAGAAAAGGGTTGCTATGATCGCGACGAACTATGACTAGATTACATCTCTCCTATATTAGCAAACCAGTCTGCAATTAACAGCTACGGGCATACTATTAGTCTACACTATGGTTAATGATTATCAGGGGAAAATTGAAATTGAGACTATCGTAAGTTTAGGTACATGTGTGCGATGTATTTTTCCAGTGTTGAGTGAGCGACCTTAACTCAGGGCAAAAACCATTTAACCAGAGTTAGGTTAAGTAATAATTTGCTTTTAAATTAGCCAATTGTTGGTTAGTGTAGGTATGAATTTTATAATAACTTGAGGGTGAATAATGCTTAATGAAAAAAGTGAATTGGTTCTTAGGGATTATCTAAGTCAGCACCCTGAACTAAAAGTGGTGAGTACTGACAGCGTGATTGGTTTTATCAGTGGGTTATTGGCGTGCTCGGAATTTTATGGCGAGTCAGAAATTGCCAATTATATTGCTGATAAAAATGACCCTATTTATACCCGATTAATGACAAGCTCAGCGGAGCATGACGCAATGATCACGCTGCTGGATAATGTGACCGAGGCTCAGGTCGCGCAGCAGCATATACTGGCAAGTATTTACCCTCATGGTAAAGATGCTAAAGAGCCGAGTGAGCAACTACAACAATGGTGTGTCGGCTATTTAGCTGCTTATATGGTGAATCAAGAAGTATGGCAGCATGACTTTAACTTTTTACTCAGTGCCGATAAACAGGTCGTTGAGAATCAGGCAGATGGACAGTTATTTATTGATAACTTTGAAGCGACGCTTAATTTACTAGCCACTTTTGCGATGTGGCCAGATTCGCTCAAAGAGCATCCAGAACCAGCGGTACTTAGTGAAGGCTTTGCACTACTGTATACTGGATTAGATGAAAGTCTTACTGGCATTGCATCCATGGCATTGATGCTAGAAGATGAAAAACTGGCTTTGTGGGAAGAAGAAGGCTAGAAAACATAGTTTTAACAACCAGCATGATTTGAATAATCATGCTTTTTTTTGTTTAAAATTCAATCAAAAACATGAAAAAGAAGAAAATTTAGCTAATTTTTGCATATATCGACCATTGTCGCAGTTAAATATGTTTCTTTTTATATGTGTATGTTGCTAGGATGTTCGTCAAGGCGTCATTATGTAAATGACGCTGCATTACACTAATTATAACTTTTATGAATTTACTTGTTTATTACTGCAATCGAGTAAACAGGTGAAGAGTCAACAGGGTCGAACAACACACATGACAATACTTCGTTTAAATACATTGGCTATCGCCGTAGGACTTGCATTTACCAGCTCAGCTGTCATGGCTGAAGACGCACAAGTTCAGGCAGAAAAAAACATAGAACAAATTTCCGTTTTAGGTTCACGGGTATCTAACCGCACAGCAACTGAATCTTCGTCACCCATTGATTTAATTGACGCTGATGATTTAAACAAAGGTGGCTTTACCGAGCTTGGTCAAAGCTTACAAGCTACAGCGCCATCGTTTAATTTTTCGCGTACACAAGTTTCTGACGGTTCCGATTTATTTCGCCCAGCAACATTACGCGGCTTACAGCCAGACCAAACCCTGGTTTTAGTAAATGGTAAGCGCCGTCATAATCAATCTATTTTTGGCCTTAATGGTACAGTTGGTGCAGGTGCTGCGGGTACCGATATGAATGCTATTCCACTTACGGCACTTAAAGGCGTTGAAGTATTACGCGATGGTGCTGCAGCGCAGTATGGCTCTGATGCTATTGCTGGGGTCATTAACTTATCACTGAATGATTCAACTGGTATAACAACTGGTTATGTACAATATAGTGAAACAGCTGAAGGTGATGGCGATACCATTTCAGCGGGTTTAAATCGCGGTTTTGATTTGGGCACAGAAGGCGGTTTTATTAATTTATCTCTTGAGTATCGTGATGCCGATGGTACTAACCGCGCAGAGCGCGATACAGGTGGATCGCTTGATGTAGAGCCAGGTACATTATCTGACAACGTTCGTTGGGGCCAAGGTAATTCGGAAAGTGAATTTACCTCGTTATTTTATAATATGGCATTGCCAATGGGCGACGGTGAGCTTTACTCGTTTGGTGGTTACTCTGAGCGCACTGCACTGGGTAACGGTTTTTACCGTAACTTTAACGAAGCATCTAAAAATGTTACTCAAGTATACAGTGATGGTTTTTTACCGCGCATTTATAACGAAGCACAGGATATTTCTATTGCGCTAGGTTTTAAAGGTGATATTAATCCAGATTGGAATTACGATGTATCGGCAGTTTATGGTGAAAACCAATATGACTTTACATCACGCAATACATTAAATGCTTCTTACGCGGCGGAGTATTTATTTAATAACCCAACGGCAAGTGATGCTGATATAGCAGCAAATGCAGGCCCAAGTGGTGGTTACTCAGGTGGTTTTAGGTTCGATCAAACAACAATTAACCTTGACGTAAATGGTATTGTGGACATTGGTCGCGGCGAACCACTCTATGTAACAATTGGTGCAGAGTACCGTAAAGAAAATTACCAGATAGTACCTGGTGATGAAGCTTCGTACGCATGTGGTTTAGCAAACATGGATACATCGTATCCATCAGTGAACGACCCTGAGCAATTTGCACAATGTGGCTTTCAAGCTTATAACGGTTTGCGTCCAGAAGCTGCAAATCAGAGCGACCGTAACAGCTACGCATTTTACGTAGATGTTGAAACTATGCTTACTGATGCATGGAACGTCAGTGGTGCACTTCGCTATGAAGATTTCTCTGATGCTGGAGATGACTTAATTGGTAAGTTAGCAACGCGTTATGAATTTAACGATGACTTTGCAGTACGTGGTGCGTTATCTACTGGTTTTAGGGCCCCTTCGCTGCAGCAAAGTGGCTATACAGCATTTACTACTAACTTAGGATCCGACGGCACGTTAACGCAATCATTTACTGCAAATACGGGCACTGCTTTCCCAAGTGCACTAGGTGTAGATAGCTTAAAGCTTGAGACATCGACAAACTACAGTGCTGGTTTTGTTTACGATGTCACAAGCGAACTTTCGTTAACGGTTGATTTTTACCGCGTAGAAATTGAAGACCGTATTACACTTGGCAGTTTATTAACGGCTGACGATGTATCGTTTAGCTCTGAGGCTGTTGCTGCTTTACAAGCAACCGGCGCTGTACAAGCTAACTACTTCTCGAACTCAGTTGATTCAACCACTCAAGGCGTTGATATAATTGCATCATATCGTACCGATGTAGAAGGCGGTAACTTTGGTGTTACTTTTGCGGGTAACTTAAACGATACTAAAATTGATGGTGTAAACGCAGCGGACGGCATTCCAGAATCGGTTGCATTTGATGATTTACAACGCAGCTTTTTTACCGACGGACAGCCTAGTGAACGAGCAACACTTACCTTTGACTACGAACGTGATGCATACACTTCAACAATTCGTTTTAATTACTTTGGCGAAACTGATGTAAAATATTTTGGTAACGACCATATATCATTACCGGGTGAGCTTTCGCCAACAGGTTCATTCAAACCAACTAGTACGGTTGAATCAGCAGTGTTAGTTGATTTAAATGTTAGCTACCAAATTAATGATATGTTTGTGCTTTCGGTTGGTGCCGATAACGTATTTGACGAAACGCCAGATGAACTAGGTGATGACGAAGTACTAAACTTTATCACCAATGGCGCATTTAAATACCCTGTACGTGCATTGCCTTATGGCTTTGATGGCAGAAGTTATTACGCAAAAGTAAGTTTTAGTTTCTAAATTTATAGTTGTTATTAAGCCCGCAAATAAGCGGGCTTTTTGATTTAAAATGCTTGTGTTTTTTTATATCAAGCATACAATCGCAAAACTTTTAAAGAGGAAAAATAAATGAGTAAACGTCGTTCTAAAGTGACTAAATCTACAACATCAGTAGATACAGGTCGGGGTGTTATTCGCGATAATGCATTAGCCGCATTAGTGACATCGAAAATTTTTAAACCACAAATTGTAGCTGCTAAAAAAGGTAAAGGTGCTTACAAGCGCAACAAAAAGCATGCAGGACAAGAGTCCTATTTAATCGCCGCTTAATGACGTTGTGATCAAATAGGGCTTTTGTTCTAAACGCTATTTTTTATAAAAAATAGCAAGCTCAGAAATTTTTATAAGACCTCGCTTAGATAATTTTTTTCTAATCGAGGTTTTTTGGTTATATAGTCTACCACCTTATTGTTTATACCTATTCACACTCACGTTTACGTTTTCGTAAAACTTGCTAGAGCCCGCGAAGATACTCACAAATAAAATGTAACCATAAATTAACCTTGCGTTCATATTTTGTGTGCGAAATTACCCATTCTTTAAACTGCATGGTTTTTATTTGATGTTAAATGCTGATAAAAAATATAATTTATAGTCCTTTTTGGTTAATAAAATGGCTGTTTTCTATACATCACATATCCAAATTAAGTTGACGTATGAGTTAACTGTGGTAGTTTTTAAATTGATTTGTAAATTTAATGTTATATTTAACCCTGGGCGGAGGAGCTATGAGCTCACAAATGACAATAAAAAATGCTTTCAAACTAAGTGCGGTGTCACTCAGTTTTGTAGGCTTAAGTGTGCACGCAGCAGTCGACTGTAGTGCATTAACGCAATGGCAAACGGGTCAAACTCACAGCGGTGGCAGCCAAGTACACACACAAAATAGTGCATATGAGGCAAAGTGGTGGACACAATCAAACCCTTTAGAGAATTCAGGCCCGTGGCAAGAATGGAAACTTTTGGGTTTGTGTGACAGCGCTGTCATTGAGAATCAGGCACCCAATATTACAGTATTAACTCCTGCAAATAATTCTCAATTTGCCGATAAAGACAGCGTTGTCATAACTGCGCAAGCAACCGATGAAGATGGTTCTGTGACAAAAGTTGAGTTTTTTGTTGATGGTGCATTAATCGCAACTGATAGTAGCGCACCGTTTAGTACTAATTGGCCCGCGGTTGTCGGCACTCATCAATTGAGTGCAGTAGCAACCGATGATGACGGCGCGCAATCTTCGCAAGTGATCAATACGATCAGCGTTACTGAAATCGTGGATCCGGTTAATCAAGCACCGGTGGCAACAATTAGTTTCAGTAGTTTACCAACAGAATTAACGGTTGGCTCACAAGTAGTGTTTGCTCTTGCAGGTACTGACAGTGATGGTCAAGTAACGGCACTTAACTTTGCGGTTAATGGTGCTGATGTGCACCAAGCAAGTACGGCATCAAGCAGTTATGCTTGGCAAGCAACAGCGCTTGGTCAGGCAACCTTTACGTTAACGGTAACTGATAACGAAGGCGCAACAGCCCAAGTAACAAAGGTGCTTACTGTTGTTGAAGAAAATACCGGACCAGTGACTGGAACTGATTGTCATCCGCAGGGGTTATATCAAACACCAGGTGTAAATACGCCGTATTGTACTGTGTATGATGCAGATGGTCGTGAGATAATGGGTGTTGATCATCCGCGTCGTGTAATTGGTTACTTTACCAGTTGGCGCAATGGCGCAAATGGCCAACCGAGCTATTTAGTAAATGATATTCCATGGGATAAAATAACTCATATCAACTATGCGTTTGCTCATGTTGATGCCAATAATAAAGTATCGATTGGCGATCCAAATGCAGCCGGTAATCCAGCTACAAATATGGAATGGCCAGGAGTGGTAGGTGCCGAAATGGACCCAAGCTTCTCGTATAAAGGTCACTTCAATCTTTTAAACAAATTCAAAAAACAACACCCACACGTTAAAACATTAGTATCTGTAGGTGGTTGGGCTGAAACGGGTGGTTTCTTTGATGAAACGGGCCGCGTTGAAAGTGGTGGTTTTTATACCATGACGACCAATGCAGATGGTTCAGTTAATCAAGCGGGCATTGATGCCTTTGCAAAAAGCTCAGTCGAGTTCATTGAGAAATATGGTTTTGATGGTGTTGATATTGATTATGAATACCCATCATCAATGAAAGATTCAGGTCACCCTGATGATTTCCCAATTTCAAATGCACGTCGTGCAGGTTTAAATGCATCTTACCAAGTACTAATGAAAAAGCTGCGCGAAGAGTTAGACCGTGCTGGTGAAAAAGCGGGTAAACATTATTTACTAACAATTGCATCGCCTTCTTCAGGTTATTTACTTCGTGGTATGGAAACATTCCAAACGGTTAAATACCTCGATTACGTTAACATCATGTCTTACGACCTTCACGGTGCATGGAACTCGCATGTTGGCCACAACGCTGCCTTATTTGATACCGGTCTTGACTCCGAGCTTGCGCAGTGGAATGTATATGGCACTAAAGAGTTTGAAGGGATTGGTTATTTAAATACTGATTGGGCGGTACGTTATTTCCGCGGCGCAGTATCGGCAGGGCGTATCAATATTGGTATTCCTTATTATACCCGTGGTTTTAAAGATGTCAGCGGTGGTACTAATGGGCTGTGGGGGCAATCTGCACTACCTAATCAAGCAGATTGCGCAACAGGTACCGGCGTTGGCGAAAAGAACAAGTGTGGCAATGGCGCATTAGGCATTGATAATCTTTGGCATGATAAGAACGATGCAGGACAAGAAATGCCAGCAGGTTCTAACCCGTTGTGGCATGTTAAAAATCTTGAGAACGGCATTGTTGGTTCGTACTTAGGTGTGTATGGCTTAACACCAGAGACTGATGTTGATGATCAATTAACGGGTACTTATACACGTCACTATGACAGCGTTGCTGTTGCACCTTGGTTATGGAACTCAGAGAAAAAAGTATTCCTATCTATTGAAGATGAGCAGTCTATGGCAGCTAAAGTTGATTACGTAATTAACAATGGCCTTGGCGGTATCATGTTTTGGGAACTTGCTGGTGATTATGATTTTGACTCAGCAAAAGGTGAGTACTTCATGGGTTCTACCTTAACAACTTTGGCTTATGACAAGTTTAACCAAAGTGGTGTGGCGTACGACACTCATCCAGGTAATCCAAACTTTGTTGTACCAACTGAAGCGGTAGATGTAACGTTTGCAGCAAAAGACTTCCCAATTGGTGATGATAACTACCCAATTAGCCCAACATTTGCGTTTACTAATAACTCCAATATTGATCTAAGCGGTGCGAAAATTTCGTTTGATGTACCTGTATCAACCTCGGCTATTTTTAAATCTAACTGGAACGCACAAGAAAAATTGGGCATGGCAGTTGAAGTAAATGGCTCAAATGCAGCAGGTAACAACATTGGTGGGTATGAAAATGAATTCCACCGTTTTTCAATCACTCTGAACAATGAATGGGGCGGTCAACCGAAAGACTTCAGTGGTGGCAAAACAGTCAATGCGCAAGTTATGTATTACATGCCAATTACCGGTCCTAGTAACTTTACTATAGAAAAAGATGGCAAAGTTTACGCGTTCAAATTTGAATACCCACAATTGCCTGATGGAACTACCGGTGGCGGCGACACCACGGATCCTGGTAATGGTGGTGGCGATACATCTGGTATGTGTGAAGGTGTGGCTGTGAGCTCAATCCCTGTATATCCAAACTTCCCTCAAAAAGACTGGGCAGGCAATCCAAGCCATGCCGCAGGCGGTGACTTAATGGTTCATAACAGTGCCGTTTATAAAGCGAAGTGGTGGACAAGTTCTGAACCTGGAGCAACAGCTGACTGGACTAAAAGTTGTAGTCTGTAAGTAAATAATAGGGGCAAGTTTGCTTGTCCCAAAATTTCAGCTTTTCAAGAACAAAACAATGATAGCTATTAAATTTAAAACTTTATCACTCTCGGCAGTGGCAAGCAGCGTATTACTAACAATTATGCCAGCGCAAGTGAATGCTCATGGTTATATGGATAGCCCAAAAGCGCGGCAAGCTTTTTGCCAAGCCGATGGTGGGTATTGGTGGCCCGAAGATGGCACTAATATTCCAAACCTTGCTTGTCGTGCCGCATTTTTAGAGTCGGGTACAGTGCAATTTGTACAAGATATTGAGTTTTCAGTTAATACACCGGACTACTTAAATCAAGCCGCGGTAGAGGCTAAGGTACCAAATGGGTCGTTATGTGCCGGTGGTGACAACGCAAAGCGTGGTATGGATTTACCTTCGCCGCATTGGCAACGCAGTGATGTGGTACCTAATGCCAATGGTGAAATTCAAATTCGTTACTTAGCAGCAACGCCGCATAATCCCAGTTTTTGGCAGTTTTATTTAACTAAACCAAGCTTTAATGCAGCAACAGATGTATTGACGTGGGCTGACTTAGAGCTAGTTCAACAACATGAAAATATTGACGTTATCAAAGATACCGATGGAAAGCGTTATTACGAAATGAATGTTGCTATTCCACAAGGGCGCAGCGGCGATGCTATTTTATATAGCCGTTGGCAACGTATTGATGTGGTGGGGGAAGGTTTCTATAACTGTAGCGATATCAATATTGTGACAGACGCAGGGCCGACGGATCCGAGTGTTTGGTCAAGTGTTGGTTACTTTGTTCGTCAAGGACAAAGTGCCATTGCGGGTGACACTGTTTGGGCACGTTTATTTGATGAAAATGGCCAAGAGGTTATCAATCAGCAATTAAAAGTGACCGCTGCGAATCAAGCGAGTTGGCAGCAAGCACTGGCACAACAACTGAACTTAGATTATGCCCATTTAGTACAAATTGGCGTGCAAAATCAAGCCGGTGACGTGGTTTATAACAGTACTGATGTACTGACTAATCAAGTGTATAGCAGTAATGAAAATTACACTTATACCTTAAGCGTGCAAAGCGCTCCCACTAATACTGCGCCAATTGTACACACTTTGGATGATTTAGTTGTCGATGAAAACACCAGCACAGCCGTACACCTTCATGCTTTTGATGATGAACAAACGCAATTGAACTACAGCTGGTCAGTGCCAGCACCACTGAGCTTTACCGGTGGTGACGCAAACGTGGTGATTAGTGCGCCAGAGGTATCAACAAGCACAGATTATACCGTGTCGGTTTCGGTTTCGGATGGTCAATTAAGTACTCAAACTAGCTTTAAAGTCACTGTAAATGACAGCGTTATCACTGATCCTGATGTTGCTGCTTGGAGCAGTAGTGCAGTTTATCAAGCCGGTGACAAAGCCAGTTTCCAAGGTGTTGTTTATACCGCGAAATGGTGGAGTCAGGGTCAGCAACCTGATAGTTCTAATGCATGGCAAAGCGATTCACAACCGGGTATGAATAACGATTGGAATGTAAGTAAAGCCTATCAAAGTGGTGCTGAAGTAACCTATCAAGGACAGCGCTATAGCGCTAAGTGGTGGACTCAAGGTGATACACCTGGACAAGCCAATGTATGGACCAAACTTTAATCAGAAGCCTAAGTTTTGTAGTTCAAACTTATTAAATAATTAAATAAATAATGGATAAGAGAGAAATATGAATATTAAACAGTTAACAGCAGCCATTGGCGTTGCTCTATTTGCAAGTACAGCCGTTGCAGCACCGTCTACACCAAGTATTAATTGGGAACCGCAACAGTATTCTTTTGTTGAAGTGAACTTAGAAGGTAATGGATCATATAAACAACTTGTTACTCGTGTTGATGAAGTTGCTATCAACATTCAATGGAGTGCATGGAGCGGTGACGGTGGTGACAGCTACAAAGTTTACTTTGATGATATGTTGGTAAATGAAGGTACACTTGCTGCAGGTTCTAAGACCGGGACTATTTCTTTCCCTTATGACAAAGCTGGTCGCCATACATTATATGTAGAACTATGCGAAGGCGGTACTACTTGTGCACGCAGTGCTGGTAAGCCAATTGTGATTGCAGATACCGACGGCGGGCACTTAGCGCCACTGCCGATGGATGTTGATCCTAATAACCGTGATATTGGTACCAAAGCAGGGTTAGTGACCGGTGCTTATTTTGTTGAGTGGGGTATTTACGGACGAGATTATGATGTTACAAATATCCCGGCACAAAACTTAAGTCACATTTTATATGGCTTTATTCCAATTTGTGGTGAAAATGCATCATTAACTGGCAGCCCTAAACAAGCACTTGAAACAGCCTGTGCTGGCTCTGCTGATTATGAAGTGGTTATCCACGATCCATGGGCCGCTGTGCAAAAAGCATTGCCAGGTGTGGATGCAAAAGATCCAATCCGTGGTACTTATTCACAGTTAATGGCACTTAAGCAGCGTTATCCGGATCTTAAAATCTTACCATCAGTAGGTGGCTGGACGCTTTCTGATCCATTTGGTGGTTTTACTAATAAAGCTAACCGCGACACCTTTGTAGCATCAATGGAAGAGTTTTTAAGAACCTGGAAGTTTTACGATGGTGTTGATATTGACTGGGAATTTCCTGGTGGTGACGGCCCTAACCCAGATATTGGCGATCAGATAAATGATGGTCCTGCATACGTTGCGTTAATGCAAGAGCTGCGCGCTATGCTTGATAAGCTTGAAGCTGAAACAGGCCGTACTTATGAGCTTACGTCAGCAATTGGCGCTGGTTACGATAAAATTGAAGACGTTGACTACCAAGCCGCTAGCCAATACATGGATTATATTTTCGCTATGACTTATGACTTTTATGGAGCATGGAGTGGCGTAACTGGCCATCAAACTGCGCTTTATTGTGGTGAGCATATGAGCGTAGGGCAATGTAATGGTACGGGCGTAGATGAAAACGGTGAGCCACGTAAAGGCCCTGCTTATACAACAGATAACGCAGTACAGTTATTATTAGCACAAAATGTAAACTCGAAAAAAATTGTTGTTGGTACTGCTATGTATGGCCGTGGTTGGGAAGGTGTTTATCCAACAGGCACCACTATTGATGGTAACCCTATGACAGCAACAGGCTCCGGTCCATTAAAAGGCTCAACAGCACAAGGCGTGTGGGAAGATGGCGTTATTGATTATAAAGGCATCAAAACTCATATGATTGGTGCTGCAGGCACTGGTGTTAATGGCTTTGAAGTAGGCTACGATGACCAAGCGCAAGCTGCGTATGTGTGGAATCGCGCCACAGGTAAACTAATTACTTACGATAGCCGTGAGTCAGTGATAGCTAAAGGTGCTTATGTTAATCAATATAACTTAGGTGGGTTATTTGCATGGGAAATTGATGCCGATAATGGCGATATTCTCAATGCTATGCACGATGGCTTAGGTGGAGTTGTTACACCACCAAGTAATAAAAAACCAGTGTTATCAGTATCAAGCACTGTAACCGTGAACGCTGGCGAAAGTGTTTCTGTCAGTGCTTCAGCAACAGATGCCGATAATGATCCACTAACGTTTAGTTGGACTGCATCATCTGAATTAACGGTATCTGGTAGTGCTACAAATACATTAGCAATTACTGCACCTGACGTAACCCAAGACAGCCAGTTTACGGCAACCGTCAGTGTAACTGATGGCAAAGCAACGGTAAGCCAAAGTGTTGTGGTTAATGTCATCGCGCCAACAACTGTTGACAACACTGCACCGACAGTTGATGCGATTGCTGATATCACTGTTGAAGAAGGCGCTTCTGCAGCAGTAACGGTTGTTGCCTCTGATGCGCAAAACGACGCACTGACTTATACATGGAATGTCCCTACAGGTCTTACATTAGTTGGCAGTGGTGCCAGTGTTAATCTTACGGCGGGCGCAGTCGATGCTGATATTAATTTGACAGTATCTGTGGCAGTAAGTGACGGCCAAGTTGCTACCACTCAAAGCTTTACTGTAACGGTAACTAACACCGATACAACGCCTCCTACAGGTGATACGTGGGATGTCAGTAAGGTATATGTTGGCGGCGATATTGTTGTTTATAACGGTATTACATACAAAGCTAAATGGTGGACTCAAGGTAATCGTCCTGATTTAGGTGGCGTTTGGGAAGCAACAACTCCACCAGTAGATGATACTGGTTCAGTAGTTTGGCAATCTGCGGCTGTTTATAATAGCGGTGATGAAGTAATGCACCAAGGCAATAAATACCAAGCTAAGTGGTGGACTCAAGGAAATGAGCCAGGCGTAGCAGGCGTATGGAAATTACTTTAATTAGCCTATTACCCAAGCCTACTTTGAGGTAATAAGGTTAATATGTAATTTACTTAAAGCAGCTTTCGGGCTGCTTTTTTTGGTTTTTCGAGTCAGATGCACCATACTGTAAAAAGCGTCTGTAATTTAACTAGGCTGTAGTTATCAAATACATTTATTTATTTCTGATATTATTGAGTCCAATTAGTAACAGCTGCGAAAAAACTCTGCAAGTAGGGGTGATATTACCTTGGCCACCATTTGTCTTTGATGGTGAGCAGGCTCTTACAGGAATAGATGTAGAGATCAGCCGTTTGGTGTTAAAGCATGCTGGATTCTGTAGTAAGTTTGTGCCTTTGCCGTCATCAAAGCGCGGTTTGGTCGAGCTTGAAAATGGCCGCGTGGATATATTAACTGCTGCGAGTTTCAATCAACAACGTGCCCAATATAGTCACTTTTCAACCCCATATAGACGTGAGAAAATGCGGCTGTTCTGGTATGAAGATACTAAGTATCTAACACACGATTTAGCCAGCCTGTTGGCGCAACAAAAAACCATAGCCGTAAATAATGGTGGTTATTATGGTAAAGAATTTGAGCAGCTAAGCAAAGTCACAAACAATAAAGATTTACTTGTACGAGTACCTTTGCTCAAGCATCGGCTATATATGTTAAAAGCTAAACGCGTCGATTTTATGATTGATGATGAAATATCTGGGTTATACCTCATAAGCCAAGAAAAAATCCCCGGTATTACACTGCATCCTTATGTTATTCATGATAATCCAATCCATTTTATGCTCAGTAAAAAAACGGTCACGATGGACAATGTGCGCTCCATTAATGCAGCGATCATTGATATGCAATCGAATATCAAGCAAATAATTGCCAGCTATACCTATTAATTAACTAGCTATAATTGATACCACTAAAGCTGCGCACGTTTTACTGTGTCTGAAGGGTTTTCGCCAAATAGTTGTTTATAGTCTTTAGCAAACTGGCCCGGATGCCAAAAGCCCCAATTGGCGGCAATCATTGAAATGGGTTTATTTTGTTGCGGATCACTGAGTTCACGGCGTATTTGGTTAAGCCGGGTCATGCGTAAAAAACGCAGCGGATTGATGCCTAAAATACTTTCAAAGCTGTATTGTAAAGTCCGTCGACAAACGTAGGTAAACTCACATAATTGGGTGATAGTCACTATGTTGTCTGGGTGATCGTGAATAAATTCTTTCGCTTTATCAACAACGTTTTTACGATGTTTATAACTTGGGGTTACTTTTTGCTGGGGGAGTTGTGATTGCAGTAAATGCAGCACTAAACTTAATAAAATATCGTGTTGTAAAGCCGCACTTGCTCCACCGCCATTAGCATAAATGATTTGTTCAATGCATTCACGAGCACGTTGCAGTGTTTGTGGTGATGTTGTAATACGCGGTGATCCATGTTCACAAATGCCCTGAAGCGACAACCCTTGTCGCTGAGCAATTTGATGAAGCGTATCTTGATTGATCACCATGCCATAAATATTAAATTGCTCAGGGGTGATCAGCTCAAAGTTGCAATCACTTGGGCGGCACATTAATTGATTATCAGCGATGGTGAGACCGTTAATTTTACTGTTTTGTGCGTTTACCGGAATACCAAGCCATAACGCATTTGGCCATACTTTACACTGTTGTCGTAATGCGCACTGGGTATATTCTTTAAACACTTGCAAACCATCATAAGCCACTTCATCAATACAGCCATAAAAGCGGCCATCACTGACTTGATCATATTTTTGTTGCCAGTTTGTTAGGTTTCCCGCCTGCTGGTCCACATCGGTCGTAGCTAAAGTGCACTTACTTGGTGCATTTGTCGGTAAATTATGTTGCATAGTTGCGTATTACACCCCAGGCTAATTATTACAAGCAAACAGTAGTTGTCCGATTTTTAATTTTAACTATTTGATTTTTATTGTTTAAATAACATTTGCCAAAACTTGATAGTTGCTTGGTACGCTATAAGCTACCTTAAAAGAATCGTTGCACTGTTTATTGTTTTTTTATTGCTTTTTATTGTAGTGGAAGCAATAGCTGTGCCTATCCTTTTTAACACACATTTTGTCAGCAAGGTAAGTTTATGAGTCAATCGTATCGATACACGTTAGGAAGTAAAACCTACCGATTTAACAATCTCGCACAGTTAATGGCTAAAGCGACCCCGCAGCGCTCTGGTGATAGCTTAGCAGGTGTTATTGCCAGTTCTGCCGAAGAGCGAGCCGTGGCACAAATGACGCTGGCAGAAGTCCCTTTAAAAACATTCTTGAACGATGCCTTGATCCCTTATGAAGACGATGAAATTACTCGGCTAATAATAGATGAACATGACACTAACGCATTTGCAGCAATCGCACATTTAACGGTAGGTGATTTTCGTAATTGGCTGCTGAGTGATCACGCAACAAGCCATATTTTAGCGACCATCAGAGCGGGTATTACCCCCGAAATGGCTGCTGCGGTTAGTAAAATAATGCGTAATCAAGATCTGATCTTAGTTGCCAAAAAGTGCCATGTCACGACTGCATTTAGAAATACCATTGGCTTACCTGGCCACTTATCAACACGCTTACAGCCTAATCATCCAACAGATAATGTAAATGGCATTGCCGCGAGTATTTTAGATGGGCTGCTGTATGGCAGTGGCGATGCCGTAATTGGTATTAACCCCGCCACTGATAATGTTGCACAAGCGATAAAATTAATGCGGTTAATGGATGATGTGATTGAAAAATACCAGATCCCGACTCAAAGCTGTGTTCTTACTCATGTAACTAACACCATTGAATGTATTGAGGCCGGTGCGCCGGTTGACTTAGTGTTTCAGTCTATAGGGGGGACTGAGGCGACTAACTCAAGTTTTGGTTTTAATTTAAATACACTTGCTGAGGCGCAAGATGCAGCACAAAGTTTAAAACGCGGAACAGTAGGCAATAATGTGATGTATTTTGAAACGGGGCAGGGCAGCTCGCTATCAGCAAATGCCCACCATGGGCTTGATCAACAAACGTGTGAAACCCGTGCTTATGCCGTAGCGCGAAAATTCAAACCGTTACTGGTCAATACCGTAGTGGGTTTTATTGGCCCGGAATATCTATTTGATGGCAAAGAAATTACTCGAGCAGGGCTTGAAGACCATTTTTGTGCCAAATTACTGGGTGTGCCTATGGGCTGTGATGTGTGCTACACCAACCATGCTGAGGCAGATCAAAATGATATGGACAACTTACTGACCTTACTCGGTGTAGCAGGGTGTTCGTTTGTAATGGGGATCCCCGGATCTGATGATATTATGCTTAACTATCAAACCACCTCATTTCATGATGCTCTGTATGCAAGGCGGGTATTAGGTTTGCGTCCAGCACCTGAATTCGAACTTTGGCTGGCAAAAATGAACATTATGACAGATACCCAGCAGCATATTTTGTCTGACACGCTACCGTCACAATTTGCGCGTTCTTTGAAAGCTTTAAGTGGTGGACAGCCATGAAAAACTCATCTCCCAAAACGGCACAGCAAATACAGCAACAACATCAAGATAATGGCAAAGTGGTGCATAACCCATGGCGGCAACTACGCAGCTTTACCGATGCACGCATTGGTTTAGGGCGCGCTGGGATCAGTCTTCCGACGGCTGAAATGTTGGCGTTTCAACTCTCCCATGCGCAAGCACGAGATGCGGTTAATTTTCCATTGGATTTAGCTGCGTTAAGTGAACAGCTAGAGGATTTTTGCGCGTCACTACTGCATTTACATAGCCAAGCCGTGGATCGCAATCATTATTTACAACGCCCTGATCTAGGTCGAAAACTAGATCAAGCATCGCGCGATCAGCTAAGCAATTATATGAGTAAAGCGGCTACAGCCACTGAGTTACACCACGATATCGCAATCGTTATTGTTGATGGTTTATCGTCTTTAGCAGTACAAAAAAATGCCCATCCTTTTCTTGTTCAGTTACTGACGATACTGCGTGAACAACCAGAGCCATGGCGTTTGGCACCGATCAGCTTAGTGGAGCAAGGTAGAGTGGCGATAGGCGACGACATAGGTGAGCTCCTTAATGCCAAGGTGGTGCTGGTATTAATTGGTGAACGGCCAGGGCTAAGTTCTCCAGATAGTTTAGGGCTGTATTTAACTTGGCAGCCAAAAACAGGGCTGAATGATGCTTGTCGTAATTGTATCTCTAATATTCGTCCTGCGGGGCTGTCATATCAGGATGCAGCACAACGGACTTTATATCTTTTACAAGAAGCGAAACGTTTAAACCTGTCAGGGGTGGGTTTAAAAGATCGCAGTCAAGACGATGTGATAGAGCATCAAACGCAAACAACAAACTTTTTACTATCAGAATAATCAACAACGAAAACATAATGTAATTACAACAATAAATAGCAGGAGAAGATAATGTCAGATAATAAAGAGTACCTTGCAAAAAGACAGTTAAAACGAGGCTCCGCGGGATGGATTTTATTGGCGGGATTAGGAGTGTCGTATGTTATTTCTGGGGATTTTGCTGGTTGGAATTTTGGTATTGCAGAAGCTGGTTGGGGCGGCTTTGCTGTCGCCACAGTATTAATGGCAGTGATGTATTTAACTTTGGTTTTGTCATTAGCAGAAATGTCGGCGGCCATTCCGGCATCGGGTGGTGGCTATAGTTTTGCGCGTCAGGCAATGGGCCCTGCTGGTGGTTATTTGACTGGCTTGGCAGTGTTAATCGAGTATGCATTAGCACCCGCTGCGATTGTTATTTTTATTGGCTCGGCGGTCGAAGCGCTACTGGGTTTTAATGGTCCTTGGGTGTATGCGTTGTTCTATATTGTGTTTATCAGTATTCATTTAGCGGGAGTGGGTGAAGCGTTAAAAGTGATGATGGTGATAAGTGGCTTAGCGGTTTTTGCCATTATAGCCACTGCGATCGCATTATTTACACATTTTGATGTGTCGCGATTGTTTGATATTGCCATCACCGATGCTGCTGGAGCCTCCGAGTTTTTGCCCTTTGGTTGGTATGGCGTGTGGGCTGCATTGCCGTTTGCAATGTGGTTATTTTTAGCCGTTGAAGGCGTACCATTAGCGGCAGAAGAAGCCAAAGATCCAGCTAAAGACGTGCCAAAAGGAATTATAGGTGCAATGTTGTTTTTATTGTTTACTGCTCTGTTAGTCGTAGTATTGATCCCTGGTGCCGGTGGTGCCAGCGCAATGGGCGCTAGTGCCGTGCCGTTAGTTGATGCGCTAAACGTAACAGGGAATGCAAGCTTAGCAACACTCGTTAATATATTAGGTTTAGCGGGTTTAGTGGCATCGTTTTTCTCGATTATCTATGGGTATAGTCGGTTAGTGTTTGCGCTCTCTAGAGCGGGCTACTTTCCAAAAAGTTTGTCGGTTACAACTTCACGAAAAGTGCCGGCACGTGCCTTAATTGTGCCGGGTATTTTTGGCTTCTTAGCATCATTAAGTGGTGAAGGTGATTTAATGCTGGCGATGGCCGTGGTAGGCGCTACGGTTTCGTATGCATTGATGGCATTGAGCCATATTTTACTGCGTATTAAACAGCCTGAACTCGCACGACCTTATAAAACGCCAGGTGGCATGATAACCTCAGCAATTGCGCTGGTCTTATCTTTGGTGGCTTTAACTGGGGTGTACGCGTTTGATCCTCGTGCATTCTTGTTTACTGTGGTGCTATTTGTGATCGGAGCGATTTATTACTTTGCATACAGTAGTAAGCACTTAGTCGCACACAGTGCCGATGAAGAGTTTGCTATGTTGGCTGAAGCTGAAGCCGCTTTAAGTGCAAAATAGTGATAGTTTAATGTTATTAATAGGCCGTTAGCACGGCCTATTAATAATGCAATTAACCAAGGCGGGTCACGTTTATTTTTATACGCCCAGCATTAGCGCCATAAAAACGCACCAAATCATTTGCAAAAGGCGTAAATTCTCCTGAGTGAGTCATTTTAAATTCACCCCCATCGGCAATCTCAAAAGCATCATTATCGCTATGGGCAATAGCACCAATTAAGGCAAACCAGTTTGCATGTGGTAAACGACGAAAGGGTTCGAGCAATGCCATGGGGATCTCTTTTACACCCAACTGTAGGTTATCTCGGTGCCAACCTTGTGGCCCACATTTTACGCCATCGTCATACCAAAGTTGTTCTGGGTAAGGGCTAAAGCGATAAGTAGCCCCTTGTTCAAGCATTAGTCCTGTTGCATTGTATTGCTCTGCGGCATAAACCAACACATCTTGGCTTTGGCCAATTTGTAACACCGACATGTTTTGATTTTTTAAAGCAATATGGGCAGACAAGCCGTTAAAACTGAGCGTAGTTTGATCTGCATACAGCAGTAGATAACTAAGGTTTTTTAAAGACTCGGGACGATAACTGGTTAATTGATTGATACGTGTAGCAACACTGTGGTGGATAATGGGTAACAGCTTACTTTGTTCGTCATCAACCAGCACGGTACATTCACGATCAATCAGTTTAAATAAAGGATTAAACCAAAAATAATTCTGTTGATGGCTTAACGCGAGAGGATCTGGGGTGATGGTCATATCATCTTGGGCGATAAAACTGTTTTGATCAGCAGGAAATAACGATGAATAATCGATTGCTTGACTAGTTAAAAAAGATAAAGCCACAGGCAGTTCAAGTAACCACTCCATTGCAAAGCGTAAGCAAATATCCGCCAGCCCATCTCGATAATAGCCACCACCGATATCGGAATGCGCGCCTGCAAACCATATTTCATGTACATTGTTTTGATGATTTATAAGGGTAGGTTCAAAAGCTCGACGCTTTTCATCCAGTGCCACACAATGCAGAGCCTGATTTATGTTGGTCGCTAAAGTATGGTTTTCAAAAATAACATGCTCAGCGCCTCGGGTGGCCTTGGTGACTTTGGATAAACCAATGGATGCCACAGTATCAAATACGCATAAATAAACGTTATTATCTATGAGCGGCTCTAAGCATTTTGCAAAACGTCGTGCTAACGCAGCGCCGCGACTAAAGCCGGTGAGTAACAATGTATCGCCAGTTTTGTAGTAGCGCTTAAAATCATTTATAGCATGATTTAAAATACTGGCAACATCGTCATCGCGTGGTGCGAAAGATTGATTGAGGAATCGCTTTAAACGACTTCCTTGAGTTCCAATACCTTGGTAATAGAAGCTAAGTTGATTAGTAAAAGGAGTAACGGGCTCGTTATTTAACTGGCCACCCATTAATAAATGAAGTTTGAGAATATTCGAAATGCTTGCATCTTCCTTAAAATGCGCAGAGCTGAACTGCTCAGCATCACGTGGCTCACTACCTGTGCCATCAAAGTTGAAAATCAGCGTTTTCGCGGTCATAGCATCATTCCTTTATGTGGTTTTTTATAACTTACAGGTAAATTATTTAAATTTGAAGACAATCCACTCAAATATGCAATAAGGATTTTTGTTATTTATTTTAGGTAATACTTTTTTATAGATTGAAAATAATATAGTCAAATGTAGTCTAAGCTTAAACAGTTGAAGCTCTGGTTTAGTAACAAAGTTCAAGTTGCCATTAAGCCTTAGGTTAAATAGTTAAGTTACGCAGATTTGCCTAGAGCAAATGTATTATTGTGTATCTTTAGGTAGGCATGATAAAAGGTATCGTGTTGCTATGACTAAATTTTTTATTATTTTGCTGTTATGCATACAAAGTACTGCTGCGCTTTCTAATTCAATAACACAGCCTTTAGTAGGATCTCATAATGAATGGCCTCCCTACATATTTGCTGATGGAACGGGTATGACTACTGAGCTTGTACGTGCTGCATTTTTTAGCCAGAATATTGCATTCGATATTAAAATAGCGCCATTTAGTCGTGCAATGCGAATGTTAGAAAATAATGAAATTGATTTGATCCCTGCATTATGGTGGACAGAAAATCGTGCTAAAACAATTTTATTTAGCCAGCCCTACTTTATTAATGAACTTAGCATAATTAGTAATACTAAGTCGCAGCTTGATTATCAAGGCCCTCACAGCCTAGAAAGCTTAACAATCAGTACAATTAGAGGTTACGGATATCATGAGTATTTACAGTCTATTGATAGGCTTACAATCGTTCCTTTACTTAATGTCCATAGTTGTCTTGAGCATGTAAAAAAGCATCGCGCTGATATTGCTCTGGTTGATAAATACGCAGCATGGTTCGAAATGAAAAAAAATGGCTACTCAACAGAGCTAACAATTTGGCAACCAGCTTTAATTAAGCACCCTCTTCATATTGGAATCAGTAAAGAGCACCCCAATGCTGAATATATAATAACCTCCTTTAACAAAGGGCTAGAGCAAATAAAGCGCTCAGGTGAATATGATGAAATATTAGCCCGTTACGAACATCTAGCCTCAGCACAGCCAGAGTAACTAATAAAAAAAATAAAGACACCCACTTAAATAAATAAAGACACCCACCTAATAAATGGCGATTGTAGTAATTCAAACTTAAATGACACCCACAAACTTAAATGACACCCATAACAAACTTAAATGACACCCATAATAATGACTATATTTGCAGTATTACCATGAGGAACTAGTATTTTATAAGGAACGTGATATCTGAGGTATTTATGGCTACTGCAAGAAATCGACAAATCAGTTTAACGGACACTCGTTACTATCATTGTATATCACGATGTGTAAGACGTGCCTATTTATGTGGTGTGGATGAATATACGGGGCAATGTTATGAACACCGCAGAAAATGGGTTGAAGATAAGCTAATGAGTTTGGCATCTCTCTTTTTTATAGATGTGTGCGCTTATGCAGTAATGAGTAATCATACTCATATTGTAGTGTACGTAGATAGTAAAAAGGCGGAAAGAGTAAATGATAGAGCAGTTGCAATTCGCTGGCATAAAGCCTTTAAAGGTTCTGAATTAACACGACGTTTTGCTAAAGGTGAAAAGCTAGCGTCTTTTGAGATGAAAATAGTTACAGATAGTATTGCGCAATATCGTTTAAGGTTAATGGATATTAGCTGGTTCATGCGCTCTTTAAATGAATATATAGCGCGAAAAGCAAATAAAGAAGATGACTGTAAAGGGCGATTTTGGGAGGGACGGTTCAAATCCCAAGCATTACTTGATGAAGCCGCATTATTAGCATGTATGGCGTATGTTGATTTAAACCCAGTTCGGGCAGGTATTGCTGACAAACCAGAAAATTCAGATTTTACGAGTGTCAAAAAGCGTATTATTTCGATCGCAGCAGGTAAACAGCCCAAATCATTACAACGTTTTTCAGGAATGGCAACACAGCATATGGTGAAAGGTTTACCTTTTGAGCTAACTTCCTACCTTTCTCTTGTTGATGCGACTGGGCGCTGTATTCGTCCTGATAAAATAGGTTATATAGCCGCCGATCTAACCCCTTTGCTTGAAAGGTTGCAAATAACCCCCGAAAACTGGTTGAAAGTTACCAGCAAATTTACCACCGTTTTTCACGGTGCTGTTGGAAGACCTGAGTCGTTAAATATGTTTTGTGAACATCAACACTTTAAGCGACGAACGAATCTAACGAATTGCGAAAAATTACTAGCGTGATAACGTAGCCAATAATACATAACTTGTTAATTCAGGTTTTTTTGACGCCTAAAAATGCAAACGCCTGATATTTATCTGCCATTTGTATAAAAGTCCTTTTTGAAAATAACTACGGTTTTTAATTGTTTCGTTTATTGCCCTAACCTGGATGTTTGTAATTTCCTTTTTATTTAGAATGGGTGTCATTGCAATTTTTAGCATTGCAATTTTTTGATGGGTGTCTTTTTTATTTACCTTCAATCCATTGTTTTAAAATGTAAGTTTGCATTTTTTTTAGATATATATGGATGGGTGTCAATTTTAATTTCATTGTTTTTAGATATATAGATGGGTGTCATTTTTTATTTTATTTCTAGGTGTGTAAGTGAAGCGGCGGCTCCACTTACTCTTGTTAGTTGCTTAATGTAATTTCATCTTTGGTCTAACGACCCGGAGCACTTTTTCGCTGATCCATAATGCAAAGGTTTTGGCGCTGCCGTGGATAGCGCGTTGGTGCATGCGATAGAGCGAAATATACATAAAGCGGGCTATCTTGCCTTCAATAAAAAAGCTATTACTAGTGAGGTTGCCCATTAAGCTCCCCACGGTACTGTAGCGTGACAAATTGACGAGCGAACCATGATCGCTGTATTCAAAGCCAGTTAACGGCTGTTGGCGCATTGTCGCAATTAGGTTTTTTTCAACACATTGTGCCATTTGATGGGCTGATTGCGCACGAGGCGGTACTAATTTGCCATCTTTTTGTGTAAACGCGCAACAGTCACCTAATACAAAAATGGTGTCATCGCTATTACTTTGCAAATAGTCGTTCACCATGATTTGGTTATTACGAGTTAGTTCAAAAATCCCGAGATCTTTTATAAAATCGGGGGCTTTTACACCCGCTGCCCATACCATAATGTCGGCATCGATCTGTTCATCATCTTTAGTGATGAATCCTTGATTTGTTGCCTGCTTTACTTGGGTGTTTTCTCTAACGTTAACACCAAGCTTTAGTAGCTCTCTTTTCGCTGAGTTTGCTATACGCTCTGGTAGGGCGGGTAAAATACGCGGGCCTGCTTCGATTAAATGAATGTGTAAGCGCTTTGCCGACATATTTGTCAAACCATAAAGTTTTAATAAGTCAGAAACATGATACAGCTCAGCTGAGAGTTCAACGCCTGTTGCGCCACCGCCAACAATGGCAATATTTAATGCATGCTGTGGGTTGTCGTCTTGATGTAGCCGAGTAAAGTTATCGAGTAGCGCGTGCTGAAAGCGTTCCGCTTGTTGGTTTGAATCAAGATAAAAACAATGTTCTTTAATACCGGGTGTATTGAAGTCGTTACTGACGCTGCCGATGGCAATCACCAAGTAGTCATAATGAACGGTGCGTTGTGGTAAAATTTGATGGCCAAGTTCGTCATTAAAGGCACTGAGTGTGATGGTTTTATTAGCGTTATCAAGGTTGCAAAAAGTGCCAAGTTGAAAGTTATAATGATGTTTTGCTGCGTGTGCTGAGTAAACTACCCCATCTAAATCGGCATCTATAGAACCCGTTGCTACTTCGTGCAGTAAAGGTTTCCAAATATGGGTGCGATTTTTATCAATTAATAGAATGTCGGCGTGTTTTTTCTTCCCTAGTTTATGCCCTAATTGCGTTGCGAGCTCAAGGCCGCCGGCACCGCCACCGATGATCACGATTTTAGGATGTGTGGTTATCATTTCATTGCCCTCAAAAGAATTATACCTAAATGCTCTTATGATGATGAAACGTATAGAACACTTAGGTATTGAGCTGAACAAAAATGTTCAAAATACCTTTTCAAGCAACGCATTTATAATGCGCCTTTTCCCACGATTTGTCAGTAAAATTTAATAGGAACAAATAGATAAGCCAAGAAAATAGAGCAAAAAAAAGTTACCATGGCAAACATTGCATTTTCAAACTATGATTTCCTTTATTAGGGAATATGAATAAAGGGAAATATTATGAGCGGATCGATACTTTCTTCACTTGAGCAACACTTTGGGTTTAGTCAATTTCGTCAAGGTCAGCAGCAAACCATAGAGCAACTGCTAAATAACCAATCATCATTGGCAATTTTCCCCACTGGATCTGGTAAGTCATTGTGTTATCAGTTAACTGCATTGCATTTACCTAATCTAACGCTGGTTGTTTCGCCATTACTTGCGCTGATGAAAGACCAAATTGGTTTTTTAAATAACAAGGGAATTTATGCCGCAAGCCTTGATTCAAGCCAAACTACAGAGCAAAGTCACACAGTAATGAGCGATGTGCGTGCCGGTAAAGTGAAAATCTTAATGGTCTCGGTAGAACGTTTTAAAAACGAGCGATTTCGTGAATTTATTAATCAAGTGGCTATTTCAATGCTGGTGGTTGACGAAGCTCACTGTATTTCCGAATGGGGCCATAATTTTAGGCCTGATTATTTAAAACTGCCGCGCTATCGTGATGAGCTCAATATTCCCTTGGTATTATTATTAACGGCCACCGCCACTAAAAAAGTAAAGCGTGATATGAGTGAACGTTTTGCAATTACCCCAGAATGCATTGTACAAACTGGGTTTTATCGGGCTAATTTAGACTTATCGATACTCAGCGTGAAAAGCGCTGACAAAGCAAGTACATTGGCTAATATTGTGCGCGAGCAAACGGGCCCAGGGATTGTTTATGTGACCTTACAACATAGTGCAGAGCAAGTCGCAGAAGCGCTTAGCCGTAAAGGCTTACACGCTGTGGCTTATCATGCTGGGCTTGAAGATACTCTGCGTTATGGTATCCAAGATGATTTTATGGCGGGTAAAATTAATGTAGTAGTGGCCACGATTGCTTTTGGTATGGGGGTTGATAAATCAGATATCCGTTTTGTTATTCATTATGATTTACCAAAGTCGATTGAAAACTACAGCCAAGAAATTGGTCGTGCAGGGAGAGACGGACAACCATCGCAGTGTTTTACATTGGCCAATTTAGATGGCTTAAACACGGTTGAAAACTTTGTTTATGGCGATACCCCAGAGCTTAGCGGTATTGAGCATGTGATCAACGATATTCGCCAACACCAAAGCGATCACTCAAAAGAAAGTCAGCAATGGGAAATGCAAGAATACAGCCTTTCAAGTGATAGTAATATTCGCCAATTAGCGCTTAAAACCTTGTTAGTACAATTGGAAATGCAAGGTGCAATAACACCACTTTATGCTTATTACGCCGACTTTAAATATAAGTTTTTGGTTGATAAAGCCGCTTTACTTGGTCACTTTGATGCTGATAGACAAGCATTTTTACAGTTAATATTTAGCCATACCCAATTTAAAAAAATCTGGGGCACACTAAATTTTGACACGCTTACCCAAGCCGCTCAGGTGGATCGCAAACGCGTTGTTGCAGCGCTTGATTATTTAGCAGAGAAGAATTTAATAGCACTTGAAACAAAGCGAATCACCCAAGTCTATCAAGTACATAATGAGGTAATCAGTAACCCTGAGCTGGCTAAGCAATTACACAGCTATTTTGTTGATAAAGAGCAAGCTGAAATTAAGCGTATTGCGGCACTTATTCGCTTTTTCGAGCTTAAAACATGTTTGAGCTATAACCTTGCTCGTTATTTTGACGACCATCAAGCGCCACAGCAATGCGGCCATTGCTCAGTATGTAGAGGCCAAGCTGTAACACTTGAATATTCACTCGCTCATAGCTTTGCTAACGATGCTGTAATTTATCAAAAGGTTGATGAGTTACTTAGTCACCTCGCCAGTAAAGGTATACATAATATAGGTATTGAAACCCAATGCCGCTTTTTAGCGGGAATGAGCGTACCGTTATTTGCGCGTAACAAAGTGCGTCAACTCAGTGGTTTTGGTTTGTGTGAGCAGCAGCGTTACAGTGAAATAAAAACGAAATTACTGGCGCGTTAAATTCACTCAGGTATGCTAGGGGCTTATTCTTAAAAGTAAGCCTTTATGCCCCAGATTGTTCACCCCGATGAAACCGTCATTGCAGTAAAAAATATTACATCAGCCCCTGAGCCTGTTACTTGTGCTAATTGCCAAGCATGTTGTTGTCAGTTAGAAGTGCGTATAGTGACCGACACTGGCGTGCCGTTTCATTATATTGAATATGATAAATGGGGCAGCGAAGTGATGAAACGCGCCGATGATGGTTGGTGCCAAGCACTCGACCGCAATACCTTAATGTGTTCAATCTACGAAAACCGCCCGTTAGTATGCCGCGAATTTGAAATGGCATCGGACGAGTGCATCACCGAGCGTGACCTTGCAGGGATCTGATGGTTGCTTTAGCAGTAGATTACTAAGTGATTGAATCATAATCGCTATTCGGCTATTGTTGGTAACTCAACAATAGCATTAAACAATCATGCATAAATTAATCACTATTGTGTCAGTTACTTTTCTTAGCTTTATTATATGGGTCATATACCAAGCTAATACGGGGCAACATAGTATTTTCTTTGAGCTTGTTAGAAGTATCCCTTATGGCGATAAAGTAGGGCACTTTTGTTTATTTGGTTTGCTTACTCTAGGTGCTAATTTTGCGTTTAAGCTAAAATCATATTCAGTATTGTCATGCAATTTGTATATTGGTTCGAGCGTCGTGTTTCTATTCGTTTTATTGGAAGAGCTAAGCCAATACTTCATACCTAGTAGAACCTTAGACATCGCTGATCTAATTGCTGATGCTTTAGGTATCCTCACTTTTAGTTTGATAACCAAGCTGATAAATAAAGGTTCGCGCTGACGAGTTTTGTTAGCTTACATTAGTTGATTACTGCAAATGAACAGCTTTTTCTCCTGCATAGCAAGCGCTGGTTTGAAGGTTTTTTTGTCGTTAGTTTATTAATGTATCGATAGTTAAATTTTATTCAATTCAATTCAGAACCATTAACCAACCTCATATTCGTTATGCAAGCTCTTAAACCATCATGGCTAATTTTTGGCTGTACTCCATAAATTAATAATGGGTGTCTTTGTTATTTTCCAATCAATTTTTAGTTTACACATTACGAAATTAAGATGGGTGTCTGTGTTATTATCTTTATGCAAGCTCTTAAACCATTATGGTTAATTTTTGGCTGTATTCCATAAATTAACAATGGGTGTCTTTGTTATTTTCTTGTTATTTTCCAATCAATTTTTAGTCTACCTATTACGAAATTAAGATGGGTGTCTGCGTTATTATCTGTGTTTTTAACCTATGAAAATCGTCTGTTAGTATGTGGCGAATTTTAAATGGCATCAAGCTAGTACGTCACTGAGCGAGTATTAGCTGGGATTTAGTTTGAGATTCTCCCAGCTCTGCTATTTAGCCAATCGATAATTGTGCGCTTGGATATCTTAGTTTCCTACTGCGAGGACTCGCTAAAAAGTAGGCAATGGTTAAGGGGCCAATCCTTCCCATAAACATTAAAAACATAATGATAAATTCGCCCAGCGGAGAAAGAGAAGCAGTTAAACCCCGAGACAATCCTACAGTGCCAAGTGCGGACACAGCCTCAAAGGCGACATCTAAAAAAGGCGCATCTTCAACAATCAGTAACGTAAAAATAGCCAGCCATGTTATACCCGCTGAAATAAGGGTTAAAGCCAGTGCTTTATAAACAGATTCTTTGTCGATTTCTCGGCGTAACACAGTAACGCCTTTATCGCGGCGTAAGTAGCTGTAAGTTGCTAAAATCAACACCACAAAAGTCACTACTTTTATACCACTTGCGGTACTGAGTGAGCCGCCACCAATAAACATTAACATCATTGTTAATGCGGTACTGGCATTTCTCAGCTCTTCTATAGCAATGGTATTAAATCCAGCTGTACGCGGTGTTACGGCTTGAAACCAAGCAGCTAGCCATTTACCGACTTCTGACAAGGGTTGCAGTGTTTTTGGATTGTCATATTCAATAACGTAAATCAGCACCAGCGCTACAATATTGATGATAACCGTGCTGATCAGCATTAACTTACTATAGGTGCTAAGGGCTGCCCAACGTTTTGATTTATACACATCCATAAGTACCGTAAAACCTAGGCCACCGATAATAAACAAACCAGTAATGGTAAGATTGATCACGGGATCGTCAACATACTGCATTAGGCTGTTGGGGCTAAGCGCAAATCCCGCATTATTAAATGCACTAATGGTATAAAACAACGCATGGAAAAAACTGGTTTGTAAGCCCAGCTCAGGGAGCCAGTACAGCGTTAAAATAACAACACCGAGTGACTCTACAATGATGGCAAAAAGCAGCACTGATTTTGCCGTACTCAAAAGTGTTGATGTATCTGTTTGATTAAAAGCGGCTTTAGTCACTGTTTTTTGAATAAAGCCAACTTTGTTACCCAGTGCCAGCAAGGTTACCACTGCAAATGTCATCAAACCCAAGCCACCAAGTTGAATTAATAGCGCGATCACCCCTTGGCCAAAAGGGGTAAATGTGGAGCCTGTGTCTACCACAACTAATCCGGTGACGGTTACCGCCGATGTTGCAGTAAAGGCACTTTGTATCCACGAAATAGGTTCATTGGTGGCAAAAGGCAGCTTTAATGCTAAAGCCCCTAGTGCGATTAATATCAAAAAGCTGCAGCACAAAATAAGCGGCGGTGCAGCATTGATTTTTTTATTGCCGCTAGGGCTGCGTTCGATAGCAGTTTTTAGTGGATGCCATAAAACCATGGTTATAACAGCCTTGGCGCAAGATAGTTTAATTGTACACGGTTACCAGATAACAGCAGCGTGTCGTATTCGAGCAATTCAAAGTCATCCGTTAATTTTACAAATGTTTGTTTGCCTCGTTTAACCAGTAGCGGGTCAATTGACGCTTTGATTTCTTTTAGTAAATGGCCTAATTGTGTTTGATGTAAATGCGCTTTGATACTCACTTCTACCACGTATAAACCATTACCTAAGGAAATATAATCATTCACTATTGGGTAGTTTAGCGCTTGTGCAACGCGCACTCCCATTTCTTCTTCTGGGTGAATAATACGCGAGACACCCAACTTTGATATAATCGTATGATGCGCTTTGGTGCTGGCTTTAACCCATATTTGTTTAACCGCTAAATTTTTTAGTGCTAAGGTACATAATATGCTGGACTGCATATCTTCACCAATTGCGACTAAGACCGCTTCACTATTTGCTAAATCGAGCTCCTTTAACGCCGCTTCATCTGTTGAATCGCATACCACTGTCTCTGATAAGTGCTCAACATACTTTTCGGCGAGTTTTGGGTTGCTATCAACGCCAGTCACGGTGTGCCCTAAATGAATCAACTCAAGACTTGCTGCAATGCCAAAGCGACCTAAACCAATAACTGTAAAATGTGCCATATTATTCCTTCGTTATTTTTTCCAAAAGCTATGAGTAAAAAGTGCAAAAACAGTAAAATATTCTAACCGACCCACGATCATAGCGACCGAGAGTATCCAAATACCGGTGTCTGAAACTGGTTGAAAGTTAGCGCCAACTTCACCAAATCCAGGGCCAAGTACATTGACGCATGCAGCTACTGCAGTAAATGCGCTCCAAAAATCCAGATCCGTTGCCATAAGCAACATTGTAAACAGTAAGCTTGAACCAACAGCAAAGGTCATAAATGCCATAATTGCATGGCGTACATCTTCTTTAACGGGCGAGCCTTGATATTTAAGTGTAAATATCGCTCTTGGGTGAAGCAGCTGTTTAATATTGTTATTAATCATTTTGCCAACAATAATGTTACGAATTATTTTATTTCCGCCAGCCGTTGAACCTGCACAACCACCAAGATAGCCGGCAATAACCAGTAAAAACCCAGCCTCAGCTGGCCAGTCAGTAAAGCCTGCTGCGCCATAACCGGTGCTGGTAATAAAAGAAATAATATGAAATGTAGAGAAACTAAATGCTTCAAGTACATTTGAGTAGCTGTCTTTAAGCAGTAGCATGGTGGTTAAAAGAACCGATAAAAGCACCACTATATAAATAAAATAACGCGTCTCTTCATCATGATAATAACTAGTAATGGCTCTTTTGTGCGCTACTTTGAAGTGCAAGGCAAAGTTAATCGCTCCTGCAAGCATAAATACATTAGCTATCCACAGCAGTAAGTGGCTGTGGTAATACCACATACTGGCATCATGGGTTGAAAAGCCCCCAGTTGAAACCGTGGTAAAGGCATGTGCAATCGCATCGTAAAAACTCATTCCGCCAGCATAATAGGCTAAAGTACAAAGTACGGTGATTGCTAAATAAACGCCCCATAAATAATGAGCGGTACTGGCAACGCGCGGAGTTAATTTTTCGTCTTTAATGGGGCCTGGTGTTTCTGCTTTTAATAATTTCATGCCACCAATATTCAACATAGGTAAAATAGCCACTACAAAAATTACAATGCCTAAACCGCCCATCCATTGTAAGAATTGTCGATACAATAAAAAGCTAGCAGGCATGTTATCGAGCCCTGATAACACCGTTGCGCCAGTGGTGGTTAAGGCGCTGATTGACTCAAATACCGCGTCGCTAAAGTTAACGCCAGTGATGACTAGAATAGGAATGGCGCCTAACACACCGGCTATAATCCACGTTACTGTGGCGTAAATAAGTGCGTCTCTGAATGTTGCGGCGGTTAGATCAGTTTTACGTAAATTGATAAGTAGCACTAAAGCCACAGAGATCATCGTTGCGCCAGGAATAAGAAACGCGCTAATAACTCGGTCTTTAAAAATAAATAATGAAAGCGCTGCAAAGACCAGTTGTACCACTCCCATCCAAATAATAGGAAAGGCGAGTAGTCTTAAGGTGATTTTCCAATTTATCATCAATACGCCTTATCAAATACCTATAGCAGGTAACACGCAATCACTAAAGTTGAGTTGAATATACGGGATCAAATAGTAAAGTCAGCGCTGCACTGCAAAGCTTTATAAAGATTTTATAAATGAGATAAAAAACTTTATAAAAACTTTATAGAGGCAATATTGAAAAGGCAGTAACCTATGTAGTTAATTGTCAGAGGAATCGTTAATGAATCAAGTGCAGGGCAAACCAAGCAAATATAAAGCATTTTTTTTGGCGGTGATAATGCCGATCATTGTGGTTATGGCGATTTATCCGTTACGAGATTGGTTTTCGACCACCGACATCGTGATGCTACAGCTGTTATGGGTCGCCTGGGTTGCAGTTCGCAGTAACCGACGCGTTGCAGCCATTACCACCTTGGTCAGTGTAGCGTGTACCGATTGGTTTTTTGTTACCCCGTATTTTACTTTTCATATTGAAAATATTGAGTATCTAGTTACTTTTATCGTGATGCTCATTGTGGGATTGATGATCAGCCAGTTAGCGGGCGAATTAAACACTAAGGTGCGAGATGTACAATTACACGCGAGTAATAGTCGAACACTGTATGAGCTGGCTAAAGGATTAAATAGTTTAGACACACTGGATGATCAAAAGCAGTACTTTCAGCAGCTTATTAGCGAGCATTTGGCCATTACTTGCCAATTTCAACAAATGCGTCAGCAAGTGGCAGGCGAATTTATGCTATTAAGTGATAAAGAGCGAAGTATGGGGGGGTTTGCTTTTGCAACGTTACTGTCTGAAGGACAAAAGAGCTTCGTAAATACCGCAATTTCATTGTTGTATCAGGTACATGAGAAAACATTACTGAGGCAGCAGTCGGCGGCAATTTCAGTTCAAGCTGAACTCGAGCGTGCTAAAAATGCATTATTACGCAGTTTATCTCATGACTTGCGCACGCCACTGGCAACTATTATGGGCGCCTCAAGCATGTTGGCCGATGATGAGATCACACTCAGTGAAGCGATAATAAAAGAGCAGGCCGGTAATATTTATGAGCAAAGTAAAATTCTTAATCAGCATTTTGACAAGGTGATGGAGCTTAGCCGAGTAAATAAAATGGGCGAAAACCTGTGCTGGCAAACAATTAACTTGCAAGCTTTGCTAAGCGAAGCAAAAGCACGTAGGCAGCAGCAATTAGCGCATTTTGTGGTAACAACAAATATTGATGCCAATTCGAGCTGCCAAGGCGATGTGACACTGTTAGAAATAGCACTGGCAAATATGCTCGAAAATGCATGGCGTTATGGTGATGGTGAGGTGGTTGTTGAATTTACCCAAAGCCGTTACGAGTCAGCGGTGAGTTATCAATTACTATTGAGCAATAAATTAATTAGCAAGCCACAGGCAAGTGCTGATGAAGGTGTAGGGCTTGGCAGTGTAATTTGCGATGTAGTTGCTAAGTTTCATCAAGGCACATTTTCACTGACGATAGATAACGATACAGAAATGGCCTTGGCAAAATTAATCTGGATAAAAAATAATGACTAAAATCTTAATACTTGAAGATTCTCCGCCGTTGCAAAGCTTTTTAAAAACCTTACTGCAAGCCAGTGGCTATGAGCTGAGTATTTGTGATAAAGGGCTGGATGGTTTTGCACTTTTAAGTGAGCAAAGTTATGACCTTGTATTATTAGATTTAGGGCTTTTGGATATGGATGGTCAAGACTGGCTAGTGGAGTTTAGGCAATGGAGCCAGTTACCGGTATTAGTACTCTCAGCCCGTGATGGTGAAGTGGAAAAAGTCACGGCGCTTGATAATGGGGCCAATGACTTCCTGACTAAACCTTTTAGCGCCAATGAACTATTAGCGCGTATTCGGGTGTTACTGCGTACTAATAATCAAGTCAGTTTTGCGTTGCAATGTGGCGACATTTGTATCGACCCAAATAAGCATATTGTACGTGTTGGTGACAATGAGGTTAAGCTGACTAAAAAGGAATATGCAATCTTACTGTTATTATTTCAAAATAAAGATAAGGTATTGACTCATAATGCAATATTAAGCCATATATGGGGAGAGCAATATATAAACCGCCCTGAATATGTGCGTGTGCATGTAGCGCAGCTAAGGCAAAAATTAGAGGCAAATCCCGCAAGCCCAAAGTATTTACTTACTGAGCCTGCGGTAGGATATAGATTAGTAGATTAAAGTATTAAAGCGCTCTTTAGTTCACTTTGAAATAGCTAATGTACTGCTTCAGTGTTTTTGATAACTCAGCCAATGCGACTGCTTCTTGTGCATTGTTTTTTAAGGATAAACTGGTTTCCTTGGACATGTTAGCGATTTCCTCTACACCAGAACTAATTTCTGACACTGTGGCAACTTGCACTGATGTTGAGTCGACAATTTCAAGTACTTTTTCCAAGGAATCATTGGCTTGTTGTTGTATCTCTTGCAGTAGTTGATTGGCTTCATCCATCAATAATAAACCACTTTCTACTTGTGGTACTGTGGTTTCCATCGCAGTGACAGATGCTTGGGTATTATCTTGGATCTGTAAAATCATTTTCTCAATATCACCGGTCGCATCACCTGTACGTTGGGCGAGTTGCCTAACTTCATCAGCTACAACGGCAAAACCACGTCCAGATTCGCCTGCACGAGCGGCTTCAATAGCTGCATTTAGCGCTAGCAAGTTAGTTTGATCTGAAATACTACGTATCACACTTAATATATCACCAATGTTTTTAACATGATTTTCTAGTATGTTTACTTGTTTGACTGTTGCTTTCACTGTGGTTGATATGCCGCCAATTTCGGTTGCTACTTTTTGCACCGATTGACTACCTTGTTGTGATAATTGTGCGGTAATTTTTGAATTATCTTCAGTTTGTTTTACTGCGCTGGCAACTGAGTGAATGCTATGGCTCATATTGGCTAAATTGGTGACGGCAGAGTTAGTTAGCGTAACTTGATTATCTGCAGCATAAAGTGCTTGTTGTGAGCCTGAGGCGACACTTGCTGAATGAGATGAAAGCTCTTGTGAAGAATCAATAATGCTATTGACGATAGCTTTCAATTCTTTTTGCATTACTTGAACTGATGCCATCATACTATTAGGGCAGCAGGAATTTATTTCAGTGGTTAAATCACCTTTAGCGATACGTGCAATTACTTCTGCCGCTTCTTGTGGTTCACCGCCTACTGCATTTTTAATTTTTGAACTAATAATATAGGCAATTACGGCGCCAATAATAACAGCCAGTGCAGTTAATGAAATCATCCATAGCTCAAATGAGCTGGTTATCTCACGTGTTTTATCCGTTAAATTATGATTTGTTTGCTCTTGCAGATTGATGAATTGATTAATGCTGTCCAACCATTCTACAAATGAGGGACGCGCATCGGTTAATAATAGCATAGTTGCGTGCTTTATATTATTAGCACGTTTAGCGGCGATAATATTTTCCACTAAGGGGAGGGTATGCTCTTCTATTTTATCAATTTTTTTCATTAGGGAGCGCTCGTGATCAGTCATTTGATCAACCAAGCTCGCCATTTTTTCATGCGATATTTGGTAATTGTTATTGAGCTCATTTATTAAGCTAATCGTATCGCTTAAATCACTAGCATTTGTTAATATCACCACATCCCGTATTGCTATTGCCCTATCATGTACTGCGCCCCTAAAATCAATAGCATAACGCTGCTTAACAGAATTTATATCGTTAATTTCAGTTATATTATTGTCAATTTGATTTACTTGAGATGTGCCAATAATGGTTAATGTGAGCATCATTAATAAGATCACTCCAAAACCAGTGGCGAGGCGCATATTTATGGTCATATGTTTTCCAGTATTATTTGGTGCGATTTTATATTGGCTGATTATAACTCAACGTAATTCGTTAAGTGGAATGACTTATAAAACGAATTTACTTTTTTAATAATCAGTTATGTATAAATAATGTTAATGCTTAGCAATTAATGTGCAGTAGTCAAATTAATGAGCAACTGCACTTTTTGAATTATAATGCTTTAAAAAATCTATCTCGATAGGCCGAACCGGAATGAGTGCATCGCTTGGCTGTAAAACCACCTTCAACAGCCAAAACAAAACTAATTTAGTCGTACTTTGCTTCTAACTCATTAGCGGAATGAAATTTCTCGTGAGTTTGTAATTGCTCATCGTATTTAACGAGATTTTTAAAATGTGCTAGTTGGCCTGCATTTTTAACAATTTCAACAATAAATGACATCATAAAATCAGCACCGGTTAGAGAGTCACCTACTAAGTAACGCTTCCCTTCTAAGCGGTCATTAAAGTAACTAATAACTTTTGCGGTTTCTGCATCGGCATAGCCTTCTAAAAATTGCGTTTTAGCGCCATCTTTTTGCACAAACATTTTTAATAATAGCGGTAAAATTGCTGAGCTTTCAGCGAAGTGCAGCCATTGCTGGTAGTCAATATAGTCTTTACTGTCACTGCTTGGCGCAAACTTACCGTTACCGTATTTACTGATCAAATAGTCTGTGATCGCACCTGATTCAGCAATTATTTGGCCATTGTCCTCAATCACTGGTGATTTGCCCAGTGGATGAATCGCTTTAAGCTCATCAGGAGCTAAAAAGGTTTCACGGTTGCGTTGATAAGCCACAATTTCGTAGTCAACGTCTAGCTCTTCGAGTAACCAAATAATACGTTTAGAGCGTGATTTATTTAAATGATGTAACTTGATCATAGTGTTCCTTGTAAGCGCAGTAATAACTGCGCTTGAAAAATAAAGTTTATAGTGGCTGGTTAACTTGTATTACAGTTTTGCCAAAGTTTTTGCCATCCAGCATATCGTTAAAAGCAGACACTGTATTATCAAGCCCGGTTATTAAATGTTCACGGTATTGAATTTTCCCTTCGCTGAGCCATTTTTGCATATCTGTGGCGAACTCATCATAACGATGACCATAATCATCAAAAATAATAAAGCCTTGCATACGAATGCGCTTAGAGAGAATTTGCCCCATCAGAGCCCCCATACGATCGGGTCCTTGTGGTAACTCAGTCGCATTATATTGCGACACTAAGCCGCATAATGGTACGCGAGCAGCGGTGTTTAATAGTGGTAATACGGCGTCAAAGACTTTTCCGCCCACATTTTCATAATAAACATCAATCCCCGTATCACATGCCTCAGCTAACTGCTTGGCAAAGTCATCGCTATGGTGATCAATACAGGCATCAAAATCAAGCTTTTCGACTGCGTATTGGCATTTTTCACTGCCGCCTGCCACACCGACTACTTTACAACCTTTGAGTTTAGCAATTTGCCCAACAGTTGCACCTACTGGGCCTGTTGCAGCAGCTACGACCACTGTTTCACCTTCTTTCGGTGCGCCAATATCCAGCAGCCCCATATAAGCAGTAAAGCCAGGCATACCCATAATACCTAATGCATACGATGGATTATTTGGCTCTTTGCCTAATGGCATTAATCCTTCGCCATTTGAAATCGCATATTCCTGCCAGCCTGTATAGGCTAGTACCCAATCGCCTTTTGCAAACTTGTCGTTATTTGATTGCTCAATTTGACATACGGTTGCGCCAACCATGACATCGCCAATTTCTACCGGATCAGCATATGATTTCGCATCACTCATGCGGCCACGCATGTAAGGGTCAAGTGATAAATAAATGGTACGTAGTAATACTTCGCCTTGTTGTAATTCAGGCATTTGTACGCTTTTAATAGCAAAATTATCAAGTGTTGGCGCACCATGAGGACGAGATTTAAGCGTAAGCTGTTTATTGGTAATAGATTGCATAATTTTTTTCCGTATCCAGTTAAAAAGAGCTGCGTATAAGTACTGTAAATCTAAATGCTTAGTTGTCTGCAGCGAGTTAAATGCTTAACGTATGAACTTAGGGCTAAGGTGAGCAAATTCAATGCTGCGTATGGATTAGTTTATCGCTGTGCAGAGAATCATTTTTGCAGCAGTGCAATAGTGGTGATTTGTTCTGCCATTTAAGAACAAGTTTGTTCTTTCTGATCCAAAATTGGAATGGTTTCTTACAAGGCTGGAATGCAGAGCCATATACAGCAAGGGCTACAGAGGAGGTAATAGTGTTCCCTATTCGGGTTTTTCTGATAGGGCTTGGAATCCCTGTATTGAACTACTAACATGCTGAAACATGAAGTTGCTGATCCAAAAGCTCTGTACACGTACTACATCTTTTTTTGCAATTAATACAATATCGAAAGTGCTCTACATTTATGCGGGATGTTGTTAATGAGAGCTTTGGATTTTAAAACTTGTAAGGCTGGTTTGAGCGAGAAGCCGACGGTCAGATAAACTCGTTTTTGGACAATTCCGCGTTATAGCGAACAATCGGCTCTATAACATCAGAGAATATTGAGGCTATTCACAATTTTAGAATTAAGTCAGTGAATGCGATTAGTTGTAGTCTGTATTAGTTCAAACTTTGATGCTTTCTATAATTTGCTTGAACATTTGAACTGAAGATAAAATAACTGCTGGGCTTTCACTGAATGCCTGCCCATACTCTTTTAAGTCTCGCCTAAGTTCCTTTTCATCACCCTCTAATTCTTTTATGATTTTATTAGTTTGACCTAATAATTCTTTAATGGATCGCGACATACACTTTTCAGAGCTTTTATCTGATACATCGATATTAATGTCTGTATAATCAAAAACAGTTGATGATAGCTCAAAGGTAAACTCTTCATACTCGAATTTACATAATAAACACGATATTTCTGCATTTGAAAAGCAATTCTCTATTGCTCTAGTTAATACTGAGGAAATGCGTTGAATTCGTTTTAGGTCGTTCGTTATCTTAGCCATTACTCTGTCAGCTCCTCTTCCAGAAGCAACGACTCCTCGTACTGCTCTGAAGTTATATCACTCACTATGTTGAAATCTGTATCTATAAATTCAGTTAAAGCTTCTTCTATTTCTTTGATTGTTAATTTAAAAAATTCTCTGCGTTGGTTAACTTTGTTCACTCTTTTTGAAGCAAACTTGGTATGCAATCTATTTTCCAAAGAAGGCGCGTCATCCGACGGTATTAAGGCGTGGACATCAAAGTGGAACGGCACAGATGCACCACTCAACTCTCTAACTCGATCTAATGGCTCTAGCCTTCTGGTCATGCCTATCTTATATACATTCTCACCAAAGGATCCTTTGTTCGAAATTACATAGACATAGCCTGAGCGAGTTAACTGCGCCATACTAAGCGCTCTATCTTTTTCATTTGTCGCACGCTCTAGTTTTACTTTAAGCTCTTCAATATGAGTGTTTAGCTTTTCAATTTATTCTTGATTAGCGGTTTTGATCTTACTTAAAGCAGCATCGAGGCTTTTTTGGTATGTCACTTCTTCTTTTTCACGATCAGTGATAAATTTTTCTATCTCTTTTTTTACTTTAGCCTCTTCTCTCAAGGTTTCTCGCATATAACGCTGCTCATCAAGCTCCATTTCCTTTTTATATTTAAATTCAAAAAAGTGGCGTTGTTCTTCTAGTCTTAAAGCTAGCAAATCTCTACTCAATTCAATGTAGCTGTCTTTTCCACTTTTGTTTACTCGATCAAACCATTTTTCAATCTTTTTGGCACTGCTAGCAAAGTTGCGAGCAGTCGTGTTAGAGATTATATTATCTACCTCGGCATCGGAGTTTTTCAAGTTAGTTGTCGCATAAAATTTAATTTGATGCGACAACTAACTTGAAAAACTCCGCAATACAGATTACTTTTAACACTATTAGGTTCCCTTATCTATATTTATATAGAAACTGCTAGTATATTCTCCAGATAGTTTTTCTTGGGTATTAAACACGTCTGTTTTAATTCTCAAATCAAATCTTTTACACACCCCACCTCCTGGTGAGTCAGAAGTCGCTAAACCTTCAAAATCTATATTTTTTATAATGGCTTGACAAAATCGAGTATTATTAGAAGAACAGCTGCCAGCTCCAATAAGTCCTAAGGTTTGGGACTCCACGGTGTATTCTATGACCCTTTTTGACTGCTCTGTAGAGCCTTCGATATTGGTCAACTGAAACTTTGCGAGGTCCCTTCTTTGTCCGTAGAGACTAATATAGGGAGCATCTGTTACTATAAACATATCTAGACTAGAATAGTCATCGGTTTCTAGACAAAAGTCTAAACTTCCTATTCCATATTCCTCATTTACACTTACTTTATTAAAAATTATCGGCAGTGTATTTCCCTGTATTGGATGCAAAGTTGTTACATTTACAGGTTGCTCACTGGAGCTCCTGTTAACTATGATATTTATATTAAATGAGGCAGTAAATATAAGATAAGAAGAGTGCCAATCTGTTGCGCTTATACCTACACTAGAAGATGAGTAGATACCGTCAGGAACATCTGAAAAGCTAGCCTTATCTAAGTATAAAGAAATAATTCTACCACCATTTGAATATGATGCGACACCAGCATAACACCCTCTGTTTCTCACTCCATTACTAATATCACACAATAGTTTAACGTTATAGAAAGTCCCTGTTTCTTGATTAATTATCGGGATATTCATAACATGTGATTTAGAACTTGCAGACCAAGCTGGCGATCTAGAGTCGTAATTACTAATAACAAGTAAGGCATTGCTGTTTCGGAATAAGTCTTGACCGCAATCACTCATGCTGTCCTCGCTCCGACATACTATGGATTCACTTGGCCTCCAACTAGAAATATATTGATGGCCTGCTGAATCAGGATCTAAGTGAACATTATTAAATGTATGAGATAAATGCACTCCTCTTTCAAAGCTGGCAACTGCATAACCTATCATAGAAAAATAAATGAAAAACAAACACACTATTGTTTTCATTAAATTATCTTCCCTGCGTCGTTCTTTATCTCGAAGTCTGAAATAGAACACAATTTATTTATTGCAAACTTACTACCGGGGTAAAGCCTAAATTCTTGCTTACTTTTATTGTCAATGTCAGCCTTACACTTGTTATTAATATGCACTCTGACATTCCCTGAGTTTTCAATGAAGTCTACTTTCCCATCACTATAAGTTTTGTAATTATAATTTAGTTCAAGGGGCAGCACTCTAACTAAAACACCGTATGATAACTTTACTGTAACGCCTACGGAAAATTCTGATGTAGGTATAAATCTAACCCTGTATAGTTTTTCAGCTATAACATTTTCATTTCTAGAATATAGTAGCCTTACACTTTTACTTTCACCTGTGCTTAATATTATTTTCCTAGGGAAAATACTAAATGATAAGATTTCACTATTATCAACTGACACCTCACGTTGTTCTGGGGTTCCAGGGTTCACTATTTCATACACTAAGGCACGAACATATTCAGTGTATTTTGAGGAATTAGTTACCTTGATACTTTTAGTAACTAGGTCATTTTCATTTCCGTATATTTCCATTGGGGATACGGATATCGCAAAACTATTTAAAGGGGATAATAAATAGAAAAATGTAAAAACAAATATTGTTCTAATCACAAGTCAATTCTCCAAGGCTGTAATATATATTATTGTAATTATTGTAATTATTAAAAGTGCAACGTAACGGTAGGTCGTCATTGTTAATATCAATAAATCCTTTGGTAAGAAATTCATCTGACAAACAAGTAGCCTCATAATTTTCATCACCTACATTTGATACCGTACAACCTTCTATATTTATTTTTTGGTAACCTCTAATTTTAAATCCAATCACTATAGTTTTTTCGTATGAAAATTGTATTGTTTTAATATCACCCTTAAAAACATCCACACTGTCATCTTTAACCTTAACAGTAAAAATTCCATTATCTGATAGATAATCATCTTCAATCATTATCCTGTAGTTCCCTGGTTTTATTTGATAAAAACTAGTTTCTGATGAGCTTATTTTTACATTACTTCTTGCAGAACCTTTAATATTTAATCGGAAATCACTTCCTTCTGGTATATTTCTCATGTCAAATATAAGTCCTGCGTCAGAACGTAGTGTGTTTACACTTTTGAGGCTATAGCTTTTATCATTAATTGCTGCCACATATTCATGACTTACCCCTATATTATTAATAACCCCATAATTAGTATTTAATCTAAATGCACCGTATGGTGAGTTATAACCCGCGTATAAGCTTGAGGACACTTCACCTTTATTATATTCTGACACCCTAAAATTCATGTTATAGTCCTTATCATTTTTAGCAAAAGATAAGGCGTTACTGCTACCCTGTTTATTAGTTTTATTACTATTATGTATCGAAGATGAGTAGGAGTAGGAATTTGATTTATATCCATAGCTAAAGTTTATTCCTGCATTAAAACTAGTCATTTTACTATTATATATTGAATCATAATTTTTCGATTCGTAATTAGCGTTAAAGCTAATTACGAATCGATTAAAATTAAAGCTTTTACTTAAAGAGAGTCGATTGCTATCATAGTTGACCCCTAAGCTTGCAGACTTGTAATCTGTATATGTATAAGTTGCATTAAGCGCTCCAGGAAGTGAATAAGTAAGACTTCCTGATAAATTGGTTCCACACTTACGATTTAGAAAAATAGACTCTTTTTTACAATCATATAATTCAACTTTATAAGCAGAAGCATATACAAATAAGTCATCCAAAATTTTGAATCTAAACTGCGATCCAAGAGCGAAATCTCCTTTACTACTTATGACTGATTGAATATCAATTCCATTCATAGAATAAACAAGTTCACTTGCAGCCCCTTTATTTGGAATATAGAATGAGTTAAGACGAAAATCACCTAAAGAGCTAACATATAAGCCGTTAAAACCAAGTGAGTCATAATAATTATCTCCATAATAATTACGGCCAACCATAACTTTAGCAAAGAAAGTATTTACTTTGTTCTTACTAATGCTTTTTTTAAAATATTCTTTTATCTCAGTTTCTTTTTCGCCGTTAGAGTATTCTTTTTCTATGACTAACCTGCTGTATCCCGCACTTAACAATCTATCATCGACTTCATTAAATCCTGGTGAAAGTTGTATACTTAATATCTTTCTTTCATTTGAAGATATGGTGGCTAAAGAATAATCCTTAGAGTAAACGAGTAAATTACCTTCGGACTTTCTTGCATTATAATCATAATCAAATAAGCTAAAGTTATATAATTCCAAGCCAAAAAAAGTATTACGTTTTATAAAATAGGTTCTACCTATTCCATTGGCCGGATTGTTGTACCCAGTATCATTAATATATGAAAAGGCTAATTGCAGTTTATTATTAAGTATAGGTTTAAGGAGATATGAGAAGTTATCAAATTTAAAAGGGTCATTATTTCTTTTATTGTCTACATCATACTCAGCTATTAACAGTCCATATTTTGTTTTATAACTATCCTGACCTCTTAAAGATATATCTTCTTCTCCTCCAGATTGATAATTTAACTTTGCATAATGCCAATGTGAGATCCCTGTATTTACTCCATACGAATACACTTCATCCTTTGAGTATTTTTTTGAGCGTATATAAATAAATTTATCATCATAGCTAACAGCGATTGATATATTGGTATATCTAATTGGTTTATCAATCTCAATTCCACTGCTAGCTGCTTTTAGTATAAAATCATTATATTCGACTTCATTATTTTTGAATATTTGTTCTAATTTTTCCGATCTTAGTTTTTCTTTAAATATTATTTTATTATTATTTTTTTTTACATACACAACGGATGATTTCGTGTCATTTATGTACATTTGATACGGTTCAAATTCAATTTCATCCACACTGAACCAGTCTGGTGGGTTCACATCAAAACTTTTATAATCGTCTGTATTTGTTCTTTCATCACTTTCTTTATCTAGATCTAAACTTTCATTGTTAGTTAGGCCATCATCAATAACAAAACTCGGAAAATGATGGTGAATGTAGCCTCTTACATCGTTATATTCGGTATTAGATTGTCGATATAAACAGTCTTTTATAAAATAGTATGTTTCATGCTCAACATTGCTACAATCACCAATCATTGTGAACCTTTACAAATTTATGGAGCGATAGAAAAATCGAATGTAAAAGAGCCTCTATACTGACCCGAAGCTAGCGCAGTAGTTGACGCACTTTCTATTGATAAAGTAATATCTTTAGCGCTAGTAATTGCACCTTCAGTAGTATTGTACAAAGCATCTTTATCAATTGTTACAGGTGTGTTTTGTGCTAATGCGGTATCCGCTATTTTAAAAGTCATTGGAATAGATGTTCCATTCACAGAATCTGTCAAGCTAGGGAAGCTTTGTAATGTAATTAGAACATCCTTATAGTTATTCGATACCATATTTAAGTTGATGTTTTTTGTTTGAAGCCCATCTCCTGCGCTATTAACAGCCATTGCGATAGGAGCATCCCACGATCCTGAGGTATCAATTACCGTTAAACTACTATCAACTGATGCCGTAACAGTTACAACTTGAGTTGCCGCATTTACAGTAAAGCAAGAAGCCAAAGCTGCCACAAGTCCAATTTTTATACTCTTTCTATACATATCTAAATCCAATTTTAATTAAGTAGAAAAAGTATCTTACACCTGTCAATCACTCAGTCGAATAGCATCTAGACATGCATTTAAAAACAATATGCTATTACCATTTAAAATTCATGCTTAAACTATTAAGCAGCAGTTGACTTTGCCAGTTCGCGACAACTAAGTTGACCGGTTTTAGTATGATTCAGGTATATCAATTCAACATAGATAAATATGTCTAGAAAGCCTATAACTAAATAACAGGTGTAAATGCTTAATCTTGACACTAAAAGGCGGGTTAGTTCTTGCTTATATTTTAAGACAGGAGTGCTTCAGTTTACTCTACAGTTTTCGCCAGATGAGAAACAGCTGAAGGTGCTTTTTCAGCTAAGATATTAGTGATCCGCAGTTTGTCTTATTTGAAGTTTTCCATTGATTCAACATGCAGTGTGCCTGTTAAACTACCTTAATGTACTTTACTCACGTTCGTGTAGAGGAATACTTTGGCGCTACTAAATACGGGGCTGTAAATCATGATTTGTTCTGACATAAAGTCGACTGGTATTTCTGTTAACTCTTAAATTTTCGTTCGATGTGATAGTGGTTTAATCAATTCGAGCCCTAAGACAGCTTTGCCCTCGTTGGTGATTTTTCTCTTTGCTACTGTACCGAAGATGCCTTTAAATTTATGCAGTGCATAGTTAATAAATAAGCTCAAATTATATCTGACTCTCACTGTGCTTCTTTATCATATGGCCGATATCATCAAAGTATAAATAGTTCCTATTTATTGAGATTTAAGGACGTCAGCAACAATCGAAAAGTGATCTATACCACCATTTAAATTATGGTTCACTATTCAAATGGCTGGACTGTAGGATAGCATTCTAAATTAAATATATTTTAAGAGTGCTAATCGATTAAGAGGAGAAAATATATAAGATAAGTTTTAATATACCATTTTATAGGCTGTATGCAGGTGCTATCACAAGAAGAGCTTGATTTTATAATTTATACATTCACAGAAAATCCTGATGACTCACTTCCCTTGAAAAATAATTCTGAAGGGAAGGCCAATATCGAAACTGATGCGAATTATGAAAATATTAAGCTATGCTTCAAAACGGTTGTCAAGCATAGTGACTCTAAGCTTTTTTATTTTGATTGTTACTCTAATGTAAAGCTATGAGTGTTTATTGATAATCTTGCCTGTATCTAAGCTTCTTTAAACCGTTTAGCCTTAAATCTTCGTAAGTATCAATGTAGCTGACTTTCTGTACTCCAACGCGTTCAAACTGCATATGCAAATAGGCAGCAATTATTATGCATTGTCCTGCTCCATACTTGCCCTATGAGTTAGATTTACAATGTTCTCCTACGGTCAATACTTTCTACGATAAATACAAAATGTATATGAAGCACTAGAACGAAAGCTTCGCCGTTGTTAAGTTTTGCAAAATAGTCAATTTGGGCTGCTGTTCATCTCAGGAGGTTGCACCTGTTGAGTCTATCCTTATGAGCTTTTACCTGTAGCCAATAGAAAAATGGTATTAATAGCAAAGAAGTTAAAGCAATATCATCAGTAATTAAACCGAGTGATTGAGCTCACTGATTGAAACCAAACTTCACAAAAGTACCAATTGCGCTCATAGTGATAAGCCGTAGTAGCACCAACACTTCCGCTGTACACATAGAAGTAGAACTAGACATCAATATTTACGATATTTTCTACTAAGAAATCTAAAAAAACTCGTGTCTTTGGTGAAATCATATCTCGCTTTAAATAAATAGCGTAGGTGGCACTTAGTTCTTCGTATGGGCTAAAGGTATACTCCTGCATAACATGGACCAGAGAGCCGTCAGCTAACTCATTCTTAATAGCCCATAACGGCATTAAGGTAAGCCCTGTATTATTCAACACTAGCTGCTTTTGGCCATTTACTGAATTCACTGAAATAGCATTGTTAATGATTAGTTTTGTTCTTGTTTCTGCCATTAAAAACCAATCTTTCCAGCGAGCATAACTGTATCTAATACATTGATGCTCGGCTAAATCTTTAGGGCATTGAGGTGTGCCGTTGTTAGCTAAATATTGGGGACTAGCACATAATAAAAAATTATTGAATGTCAGTCGTTTAGCTATTATTGCCGAATCAGATAAGCGTCCGCTTCGAATGGCAACATCGATATTTTCTTCGACAAGATCGACAACGCGTTCTGTTAACTCAAGCCTTATATCAATATCTGGATATAACAACATAAACTTCGGGATAAGTGGTAGTACAACACTTTCGCCAAAACCCACGGTCATACTTATTTTGAGATTACCTTTTGGCTTTTCTTGCAAATCATTTACCGCTCTTTTGGCTTCATCAAACTCCGATACAATACGCTGAGAAAATTCATAGTACTTACGCCCAGCTTCTGTTAACCCAGTATTCCTGGTGGTTTTATTTAAAAGGCGTACACCTAGTTCTTGTTCAAGAACGGCTAATTGTCTTGAGATAGAAGAAGGCTGTACATCAAATATTCTACTGGCTTGTGAGATACTCCCTGTTTCAACGACACAATTAAAATACAATAACCGATTTAGTGAACTCATAACTGTTTCTACCTATATAAAGTTTCTTGTTATTCTAATACTGCATTGCTTAAAAGACAAAAGTAACTTGTTAATTGGGTAATGGCTTGTTCTGTTGACAACAAATAGAATGGTCGTACTTAAACGAACATACAAATGAAGAGCACATAATATGAAAGCAATGATCATTAATGAAATCGGCACAACTGAAGTTTTTCAGCTAGTGGAAAAAGCAAAGCCCGTGGCTAAAAAAGGACATATTGTAGTGGAAGTTAAAGCAACAAGTGTAAACCCAATTGATACCATGCTACGCTCTGTTGAATTACCTTGGTCAGCTAATTTGCCAGAAGTACTACACGGTGATGTAGCGGGTATTGTTAGCGAAGTAGGAGAAGGTGTCACTGGTTTTATCATTGGTGACGAAGTTTATGGTATGGCTGGTGGTGTTAATGGTGTAGATGGTGCTTTAGCTGAATTTATGTTGGTTGATGCACGTTTAATGGCTAAAAAACCTAAAACACTAACCATGAAACAAGCAGCAGCACTTCCGTTAGTATCAATAACTTCTTATGAAGCACTGGTTCATAAAATGAATGTTAAAGCAGGTGATAATGTTCTTATTCATGGTGCTACTGGTGGTGTTGGCCATATCGCTGTTCAATTAGCAAAAGTGCTAGGCGCTAATGTTACTTCTACTTATTCGCCTGCTAACGAAGCACTTGCAAAAACCGTTGGTGCGGATAATTTAGTTGATTATACAACAGAAAAAGTAGCCAATTATGTGGCTAAATATACTGACGGTGTTGGATTTGACAAAATATTTGATACTGTTTCTGGTAAAAACATTCAAAAGTCATTTGAAGCGGCTAAGTTTAATGGTCATGTATCAACAATTTTACCGATTGAAGATCCACTACAAATCGCTTTGAAAAGCCTGTCATTCCATAGTGTACTCATGCTTATTCCACTTGTTCATGGCATCAACCATGAATCACACGGTCAAATTTTGACTGAAATTGCTGAACTGGTTGATGCTGGCAAGATAACCCCAATTATTGATGAAAGTGACTACTCAATTTGGGAGGTTTCTAAAGCACACGACCACCTTGAGTCTGGAAAAGCTGTTGGTAAAATAACACTTACAGCATAAATATCGATTTAACTTCCCAATAAAAGTGTTAATGCGTTATTAGCGATTTTGTAATTATTATTCTATCGCTATCTACTTCTCGAAGAATCAGAAATAAAGCGGTACAAATTCTTGCGAACGCATCAAGGAAAATTGAGGGTGTCATGTCTTGCTTCGATACTTAAGGTGTCGCGAAGTGGGTTCTATTAATAACTTAAATTCGGTGAATTGGTCAGTCAGAGAGGATTGTAACAACAGCTGCGAGATGAGCAAATACAACGATTTTGTTGATTCAAAGCTGCGCTATGGTATGCCAAAAGGGAATTATTGGAACATAGATTATATACTTAGTCTTATTGACAGTGATATCAATACACGCGCAGAGAGTTTCTTCCACGTATTGAAAGTCAAGGCAATTCATGGTCAGTCAATTATGGATAAGAAAACAATGCGGCAAGCTGTATTTGAATACATTGAAGTTCAATGCAACAAAACAAGGAAACGTAGTACGAGTGGCTATTTAACCCTGAAGCATTTAAATTGAAGAATATTGCTTAGTATTGTCGTCAGTTTTAGCGTTGGTTATCAATATGTTCATTAGACAGCTCCTGACACAGGAGTGCTGCGACGATCATGATAATCTATTGAAGAGAGGTAAAGCTTAGCATTTCTTTTTTTTATTATTTTTAAATGCTAATTTCATATGTTAGAAACCCTGTATTATTGAATTATTGAATTGTTTTTAGGGCAGCATCACAATCTTATATCAATGTTCTTTAATGCAAGAGTTACATCTATCACTTAATAGTAAATTACATACTTCAAACCTTAATTATAAGGTGCAAAAAATTGTTGATATAAATAATAAAGTGGTGGCTGGAGAGCTGTTAGTTGATTTTTCAAGGGCAGAATCGAATCTTGAACTTCAAACCTATTTAAATGCAATAAATCTTGGAATTATTACTCAATTTAGTCTTGATTTTGCTTTTAATAACATTACAAATGCAACGAATTTAAATAAATTTAGTACTTTATTTTTTAACCTAGAAAGAAATAATTTATGTGATGTGAGAATTTTATCGCAAATATTAGAGTTAAACTTAGTTTGTTCTTTAAATGGGCTTGAGTTAGTCGTTGAAATTACTGAAAGAGATAAATGTGGAAAGTGCTGTAATGTTATTAAAGGGTTAATATTTCTGAAGGAGCGGGGTATTAAACTAGCTATAGATGATTATGACTATGTATTTGGTGATTTTAGGTATAATGAGCTTAAGTTAGGTTATTACGACTATGTAAAAGTAGACATGTCAAAAAATAAACTAGAATTAGATCTACTTAGAAATTTCGCATTTGAAAATAATAAGTACTTCAAGAAAGGTATTATAGTCGAACGAATTGAGACGTTAGATGAACTCTATAAAAATTTACCTCATCAATATATTTATGGGTATCAGGGCTTCTTTTTTTGTAAAGGTATTTCTATTTAATGTAGTAGTTAATTATCGTTAAAGTTAACTTTTAAAAATTTTATTGGAGTGAATTTGTTAGGTAAATTTATAAAACGCTATCGAATAGAAAACAACTTAACTCAGTTTGATTTTATTGTAAAAATACAGAGTTTAGATGTTGAAGACTCATTTAAGTTACTAGATGAAATTACACTTTCTAGATGGGAGAATGAGAGAACAAGGCCTTCGTTAAAAAAACAAGTATTACTAATGGTATATATGGGCTTTAAACACGATTTAAATACCTTTATTACTCCCGACAAAGTTAAATTAGAGTCTCTTTTATCAAAAAGATATAAAGATAATTTTTTGGGTAGTGATAACCCTTATTTAAATGTTTCTTCTCATAATAAAGTTACTGTCCGATCTAGTAAGAAAATACCAAGTAGTCGTTTAAAACACTACAGTGCTTATTATTCTGATATTCATGGCGTACCATGCGATAGTGAACATCTACAAATGTTAAATGAAAATCTAAGTAATATAAATTTTCATGAGATCTATTCACCCGAAAACTATATCATTGGGCACTTAATCTCTTTTCAAATAACTGATGATTACTCATTGTCTGTCATAAATGAAAAATTAGGTTTCAAACTCTCTTTTGCTGATGATGATTTAAAGGGTTCTATTTACATAACTTCAATGCATGCTAGTTGCAAGGATATATTTCATTATCAAAATAAACTTGTTTATGATCTAATATTGGAGTCGAATAAATTTCCTAAATATATTTTTGCTAAATGCTTTTATCCAGAGTTAGCTAATTTTTATGAGGCTATCGGTGGAGATGTCTGTCATAAAGGGCCTGTAAGTTCTCATGGAATGAAATACTTAAAATGTCATTACAGGTGGTTAATGTACCGCATTAATGTTATTGATTTAATTAGTTCAAAATTATTCTATTTTAACGAAAAATTTATTAATGAAACATTCATTAACAAACCATTTGTTGATCCAATAATTAAAAAGGAAGAGATTTAAAAAACACCTGCAAACGAACAGTAATCAAACTAGTAAGAACTCCTCTAGCTTTAAAATGATGAAGATACTCCATACCAAGGTATATGAAGTAGCTATTCTAAAGGTCGGGGTATAAGTGAGAACTCTTTCTCCCCTGCAAAGCTCGTAAGCGCGTTACTAAGATATCCGATTTGTATTTTTATATTAGTCGTAATAGCGATGTTTTGGTTAGAGATTAATGATTTTTAGTTAGTGCCTAGCGGAAGCTGGAATATTCACGCTGGTTAGACGCTGTTTTTTGGAATGTCAACTTGCTTGCTAGCGCTAACGAATTGACGTAAGAACAATATCAGGCGGCATGTTTTTTATAACAAGTGACATTCACTAAGCTTTTTCTTGCAAAGTTAATAGTTTTAGCTGCGAGTAGCTTATGAAGCATATTACTCTGGCTCAGAGGCTACTTAGTTAAAGTAGGAAAGTCTATCAATCTGGAAATAAATAAACGATGAAAATTCTTATTGTAGGTGCTGGGATCTCGGGCTTATCTATGGCTCGATTGTTAGAAGAAAAGCGCATTGACTACAAGATTATAGAAAAAAAAGGCTCTCTTAATACGACTGGAGCAGGTATTGCTTTACCGTTCAATGCACTAAGAGCACTAAAAGAAATAGGCGTCTATGATCAAGTAATGAAAAATTCGCATAAGGTAAAGGAAATAAATTATACCAAATCAAATGGAGAATTACTCAGTCGCGCCAACTTAACAGGCTATCCTTTTAGTAATGACTCATTTGTAGCCTTAAAAAGGAATAAATTGATACATATATTAGCTGAGGGGATAGAAAATAAAATTCACTATTCCACAGAAATCACTTCTGCTAATAATCATAAAAATGGGGTTGTAGTCGAGTGTTCTAATACGGAAATTGCTGGAAAATATGATTTAATGATAGCTGCAGATGGCGTTAATTCACCGTCAAGAGATCAACAGTTTAGAGGTACTAAAACTTTATACAATCATAAAATAACGGGGTGGCGTTTCATTGTTAAGGCGTCTAATCATCAACTAGAACCGACCTACATGCTTGGCAACTCTGATTTATTTATGGCTTACCCATTAAGTAAAGATGAGTTATATTGTTACGCACATATCCATCAAGATAATAGTTTCTATACATTAAGTGGCGATACACAAAAGGATATTAAGCGTATATTCTCATCTTATGCGGAACCCGCTAGAAGTATTTTAAAATCAATTAATGAATTAAATATTATTACAGGTGAATTAAAATCGGTCACTGAAGCTCGTTTCTATAAAAATCGTATTGTTTTTATTGGAGATGCTGCCAACGCTTGTTCTCCACTTTTACAACAAGGCGCTGCAGCTGCTTTTGAGGATGCATTATCGTTATCAAAAGCTTTAAGTCATAATAAGATAGATTTGGAGCAATATAAAAAAGCGCGCCAAGCACGAATTGAATGGATTATTCAATATTCTGACAAGCCTTTAGCAAACATAAAAAAAATGGATAACTTCATCATACGTTTTATTAGAAATATGATAATACGACATATAGGGCCTTTGAATGTTTACGGTTGGATAAAATTGGCAACAAACCCCCATTTAACTAAAAAATAGCAATAAGTTAAGTCCTGCAAATTTTATTGACCACTACATTACTTGTTTACTTAGAGCCAGGCGGTGGTCAGAATCTAAGAAACTATCCTATTTGTGTCATTAAACGATAACTATATTGCAATAATTAAAGAAGGCATGCTTATGACCTCAATTTATCAGCTAAAGGAGCTTTTATGAAATCTAAATTATTTATCGGTGGTTCAATTCTGCTAGCTTTTGCTGTGTTTTCTGGACTGATGGAAACCATGTTTTATGGCAGCATTGATTCTGAAGGCGTACTTCAAGAAAGTCTGTTTTTACCTCTGACTTTTATCTGTTTAGCTTTATCAGTAACTTTCTATGCTTCGTCACTCATTATACAGGTAAAAGGGAGGATAACCCATAATCAAAGCCATTAACGCTTATTCTACGATAGCATCATCAACTAAGATCAACCCTTCATCTACATCAAGCATCAGCTTGTGAGCACTTGAGTTGTTTTTTCTCTCTTGGTCAGCCTGTGTTGGATACCGACGTATAGTGACATCAACAGCCTTTTGTCCATCATAATCTATTGCAGTAAGTGTACTATACTTACCTAAAAACTGTTGCCCATATTGGTTGATGTTATTAGTAAGGTAATCTAGCTCGAAAGCACCTAGGTAGAGTGCGCTACTAGGTAGATCGTGGCAATCTAGACTGGAGTTTTTATCCGAATCAGGATTACTATTGGTTAAAGTATAAGGCGCAACAAACTTAAAAATGTTTTTATTATTTGAAATATTCAACGCAGTGATATTGGTATAGTCAAGCCATGCTGCATAATATTCATTGTTTGACAGGACGCCTTTTACGTAAGGCTTTGTATCTTTACTAGTGTCTATCTCGGTAAACTCTGTTAATTGGACTTGATTCTTATGATCGGGAAAAGTGATATAAAATGATTTATCAACATCAATATTGAACAACTTTTTCATGACACTAGGGAACTGTGTTTCTAGTGATGCCTCTAATGCCTTATTAGTTCTTTGGCAACCGGTTAGCGCGGATAAGGCTACTATTAAAATGATTGAGTTGAGTTGTAAAGTCTTCATGGTATTCTCTTAGAGTTTAGTAGGTTACTATAATCAATTCTTGATTCGAATTTTTAACTGACGCGACTTATCTAAATTCCCTTGATACTCAAGACGAGTATCTTGTATTAAATAGTAGACTCGAGCAATGATGAAAGTGTCTGTAATAAGCTGCTCGCTCAACCCCAGAACATGACCAACTACTGCCAGCATTAATACAAAGTTTCCTTGGCCTTGTTCTTGGCATTGCCTCAATATTTGTTTATCAAAATAATCTTCACCAACAGACTTAACTTCGTTGCTTTCAAAAATACGCAATAAGCTGTCAGGTCGCTTCGATAGCTTAACTAGTTTTTGCCATAACTGTGCATATTGAATGCAATTTATGGGATTGATATTTTTTTCTTGATTATGCAGGAAGTCTAACATTTCAAGAGAACAGGCACCTACTCCATGTAGCATATGAGTGGAGAGGTCATAGTCGTTAATACTGATATGATAGAGTTTATGCTCATCAATTATATGGCAACACAAGTAAAGTAACGACTGTTCAGGCGCATTATCTCCATGCCAAATAACCACTTTGTGGTAAGGAGTAAAGTCAAAGTGACATAATTTACTAATGTCTTTAGTAATATCTACCAACCATTTATCTTCAATATTTGCGTCAGCAGCTTCTTCTAGATGTGCTATCTGCAAAATATCAAATAGTTAAGTTTCGTTCTGCTATAATTCTATCTAACTATCTAACTATCTAACTATCTAACTATCTAACTATC
>NZ_JACJEI010000022.1:0-81631 GCF_014163985.1 Pseudoalteromonas sp. SR41-4
GTACTAATTACCCGTGAGGCTTAACCATACAACGCCAAACGCGTTTTATGTGATAGTTGATAGCGCAAGAAGTTAATAGACTAAAGTAGATTTACTGAAAACTTTATTATCAGAATTCCAAATTTATAAGGTGACTCTTAGCGCGTAGCGTTAAAGTTGAGGCACCTTGCGCAAAGGAAATGTAAGCACTACGTGCTTTGTCATTACTCCTTCGCCCCCTATTTGCTTGGTAACAATAGCGTTTTGGACCCACCTGACCCCATGCCGAACTCAGTAGTGAAACGAAACAGCGCCGATGATAGTGTAGCATTTGCTATGTGAAAGTAGGACATTGCCAGGCTCCAAATTGAGAAAGCCGCTTCAGAAATGAAGCGGCTTTTTTACGTCTGTAGGAAAGTGAAATAGTAAGCGAGTTAGCGAGAGTAAAGCTAGCGAGCCGCACTGTGTCAACCTATACACCGTAGCGTGGGTTGAGTATCTGACACCCACGGATAAAAGAACGCGACGATTAAGCCAGAGCTTTTTCTTTCACATATTTAAATAAGCTTTAAAATAGTACAATGAGAACTTTTCGTACTCATCGCTAAATTCTAGCGCTAATTATTTTGGTTTATGTACTAAATCACAGTAAGGAATTAAATGTCTGATTGTAGTTTGAAACCTAAGATTATTGTCGATGACTTTATTGCATCGGTTTGTCATGAGCATGTGGAAATTTTATATAAAGACGATGATATTTTATTGATCAATAAACCCAGTGGCTTACTGAGTTTATCTGGTAAAAATCCGGCCAATTGGGATTCTGTGCATTATCGTTTAGTGAATGGGCAGCCAGGTCTGACTGCCGCATTTCCGACAGCTAAATTGCCGCATCGATTAGACTATGGTACTTCAGGTATTATGATTGTAGGCCTTAACCCTGAATCAACTAAGCTCCTTAATAAGCAGTTTCAATCAGGGACAATAAAAAAACACTATATAGCCATGTTGGATGGCTGGTTATTAAATGACGTAGGTCAAATAAACGCTGCAATAGTCAAAGATAAGTTACTCTTTCCATTAGTTAAAATTTGTAATGTGACGGGTAAGTCTGCCGTCAGTGACTATTTAGTATTACAGCGCTTAACATCACCGCCGCGTACTTTAGTGCAATTTACCCCTGTGACGGGGCGTACACATCAATTACGTATACACAGTCACAGCATTGGGCACCCAATTATTGGCTGTGATCTGTATAAAAACCAACATAGCCAACAACTGGCTGAGCGCTTACAATTACATGCCAGCGATCTGTTTTTTGTACACCCTCGAAGCTCCAAGCAAACGCCCCTACATTGCCCACAGCCATTTTGATTGTAAGAAAAAACAACTTAACTTCCGTGTTTATCTTGCTATGGCTTACTTTTTTGCTCTTTTGACTTGAAGTTAACAAACCGCGCCCCATATTAAGTGCATAACGCAGACACTTTGCAAATTGGAGATATATAAATGACTGCAGCACAAAAAGAAACATTAGGCTTTCAAACAGAAGTTAAACAACTATTAAACTTAATGATTCACTCACTTTATTCTAATAAAGAAATTTTCTTACGTGAGCTTGTGTCAAATGCCTCAGACGCAGCTGATAAATTACGCTTTTTAGCACTTTCAAATGGTGAACTATACCAAGGTGACGCAGACTTACGTGTACGTATCAGTGCCGATAAAGAAAAAAATACCGTAACTATTTCTGATAACGGTATTGGTATGACTCGTGATGAAGTGATCAGCTCGTTAGGGACTATTGCTAAATCAGGCACTGCTGAGTTTTTCAAAAACTTAACTGGCGACCAAAGCAAAGATTCGCAACTAATTGGTCAGTTCGGTGTTGGTTTTTACTCTGCATTTATAGTTGCAGACTTAGTGACTGTTCGTACTCGCAAAGCCGGTGAAGAAAAAGGCGTTGAATGGCAATCACAAGGTGAGGGCGAATACACGCTAGAAGAAATTGAAAAAGCAGGCCGTGGTACTGAAATTACTTTACATCTTCGTGAAGATGAAAAAGAGTTTGCTGATGAATGGCGCCTACGTAGTATTGTAACTAAGTACTCGGATCATATTTCAACACCAGTACAAATGTACAAAGCCGAAGTGCCTGAGTCAGAAGGTGAAGATGGCGAGAAAATTCCAGCCGTACCTGGTGAGTGGGAAAGCATTAACCGCGCCACAGCAATGTGGACGCGTGATAAATCAGAGCTATCTGATGAAGAATATAAAGAATTTTATAAGCATGTAAGCCATGATTGGGAAGATCCACTGAGCTGGGCTCACAACAAAGTTGAAGGTAAAACTGAATACACAAGCTTACTGTATATTCCTAAAAAAGCACCATTTGATTTATGGAATCGTGACCGTCAAAGTGGCTTAAAGCTATATGTACAACGTGTATTTGTAATGGATGATGCTGAGCAATTTATGCCTAGCTACTTACGCTTTGTAAAAGGTTTACTTGATTCAAACGATTTACCGTTAAACGTATCACGTGAAATTTTACAAGATAACAAAGTAACGCAAGCAATCCGCAAAGGTTGTACGTCACGTACCTTAAAACTGCTTGAGCGTATGGCGAAAAATAAAGCCGACGATTACCAAGTATTTTGGAATGAATTTGGTCAAGTGATCAAAGAAGGTCCAGCAGAAGATGCAGCGAATAAAGAAGCGATTGCTAAGTTACTGCGTTTCTCATCAACACATACTGATGAAGAAGCACAAAACGTTTCATTAGAGCAATACGTTGAGCGTATGAATGAAGGCCAAGACGCGATTTACTACGTTGTTGCGGATTCATTCACTGCGGCGAAAAGCTCTCCACATCTAGAGATCTTCCGTAAGAAAGGTATCGAAGTACTGTTGATGAGTGACCGTGTTGATGAGTGGATGATGAGCCACTTAACCGAGTTTGCTGAAAAACCATTTAAGTCAATTACCCGTGGTGACCTAGACTTAGGTAGCTTAGATGATGAAGAGACCAAAAAAGCGCAAGAAGAGTCTGAAAAAGAAGTTGCAGGCTTAGTTGAGCGCATCAAAACAGCACTTGGCGATAATGTTAAAGATGTACGCTTTACGCATCGTTTAACTGACTCACCAGCCTGTGTGGTCGCTGATGACAACGACATGAGCTCACAAATGCAAAAGCTAATGGAATCAGTAGGTCAAGCTGCTCCAGAAGCAAAACCAATTTTTGAGCTTAACCCTGAGCATCAACTTGTTAAGCATTTAAATGTTGAACAAGACGAAGACAAATTTGCACAGTGGTCACATGTACTGCTTGATCAAGCCTTGCTTGCAGAGCGCGGTACATTAAAAGATCCAGCAGGTTTTGTGACTCGCTTAAATAAATTAATGTTAGATTTGAGTAAGTAATTGCTCAAAAACTAACATTTTAATAAAAAGGGAACTTCGGTTCCCTTTTTTTATGATCTCAACGTAGTCAATTGGTATAAGTTGCTTGAGTATCTGCGGCGCTTATGGAAGAATTCAAGCTTTATAATAAATCATACTGATATGCTTTTTGTAAAATCAGTATCAAACGAGGACAATGATATGCGCATTATTCTTTTGGGCGCGCCGGGTGCAGGTAAAGGCACTCAAGCTCAGTTTTTGATGGATAAGTACGGTATTCCACAAATTTCAACTGGTGATATGTTACGTGCTGCAATTAAAGAAGGCACACCACTGGGTCTTGAAGCGAAAAAAGTAATGGATGCAGGTCAGTTAATTTCTGATGACATCATCATAGGTCTTGTTAAAGAGCGTATTACTAAAGCTGATTGTGAAAAAGGTTTTTTACTAGACGGTTTCCCACGTACCATCCCACAAGCTGATGCAATGAAAGAAAATGGCGTAGTTGTTGATCACGTTATTGAGTTTGATGTGGCTGATGAAATTATTGTTGACCGAATGGGTGGACGTCGCGTTCATCCTGGTTCCGGCCGTGTTTATCACGTAGTTTACAATCCGCCAAAAGTGGAAGGTAAAGACGACGTTACAGGTGAAGATCTGATCATCCGTGCTGATGACACAGAAGAAACAGTACGTAAACGTTTAGGTATTTACCATGAGCAAACAATGCCATTGGTTGATTATTACCAAGCGGAAGCGCAAGCGGGCAATACGCAATATCATAAACTAGATGGTACTCAAGCTGTTGAAGCTGTTAATCAGCAACTTGCTGAATTATTGGGTTGATAATTCAATCAATAAAAAACCGCCGATTGGCGGTTTTTTTATCATTGTAATGTACTCTAGCGCAATAAATTACAATGCGTTTAAAGCACTTATAACTGGGTCATACTTTGGCTCTGTTGATAAATCAGCTACTAACTGCTTGTAAACAACTTTATGACTTGCATCTAATACAAATACGGCTCGTGTAAGCAGACCCATATCTTTAATGATCAGACCATAGTTTTGACCAAAGTCACGCCATACTGAATCAGATAAAGCAGTAATTTTATCTATGTTCTCGGCTTTGCAAAAACGTTTTTGTGCAAACGGTAAATCAGCACTAATGGTGAGCATGGCTATATTTGGAAATTGCGATGCAACCTTTTCGTTAAAATGCTTGGTTTGAATGCTACAAACACCAGTATCCAGACTTGGAACAACGCTTATTAAAACGGCTTTACCTTGGTAATCGGCTAAAGTAATTGGCGTGAATGAGCCATCAACCACTTTAAAGTCTGGTGCTTTATCGCCTAGTTTTACACCTTGTCCTAATAAAGTTATTGGCTTAGATTGTGCTGATACTTTTCCCGCATCAAGCGTGTTTTCGGTCATATCGGCGGCAAAAGCCATTGAACAAAAGGCACTTAAAGCAAAAGTGAGTGATCGGAGCATAAGGTATTTCCTTTAGAGTTAACGCAATTAGGCTGAGTGTATTATAATCATCCATGGACACCAAGAGTTTAATGCAATTTAAAATTGTAATGTATGGTTACATTGATTAACATAAAGCAGTAATAAATGTTTACATTTTTACTAATAAAAATAAAAGCAATCAGAGAGAGACTATGTCAACATCGGTACTAATTTGTGATGATTCTAAGCTTGCGCGCCGTCAGTTAGCTCGTTCGTTGCCCGATGATTGGGATATTAAAGTTGAGTTTGCTGAAGATGGCGTGCATTGTATTAAGCAAATTAAAGCGTTAAACCCGGAAATCTTATTTCTCGATTTAAATATGCCGCAAATGGATGGCTACGAAGTACTGCAAGCGATTCAAGAGCAAAACTTGGATATATTAACCGTTGTTGTCTCTGGCGATATTCAGCCCAATGCGCATCAACGGGTAATCGAACTTGGCGCGATAGACTTTATCCAAAAACCATGTGATGCCCAAAAGCTTGCCGATATTATCGAACACCATGGAATTAAAGATAAAGCAATGCGTGAGCGGCTCTCACACCGCTTAGGTGAGCAAGTTGACCCAGATGTCAGAGACATATACCAAGAGCTGACTAACGTGGCAATGGGGCAGGCTGGAGACTTATTAGCACGGCTATTAAATGTATTTGTTGAATTGCCTATTCCTAATGTCAATATTCTCGAAGTTAATGAACTTGATATGGCACTGCGATCAATTGATGCCAATGCAACAACGTCAGGCGTGTGCCAAGGTTTTATTGGTGGTGGTGTATCCGGTGAGGCATTGTTACTTCTAAATGATTCTAGCTTTAAAGAAATTGCGTCCTTGATGAATTATGAAGGGGAGCTCACTAACAAAATTGAGCTGGAGTTATTAATGGATATTAGTAATATCCTGATTGGTGCAATCTTAACGGGATTATCTCGCCAATTAGATATGACTTTTAGCCAAGGACATCCGGTGGTGTTAGGCCAACATTGTGATGTATCTGATTTAGTTAAAGCAAACAAATCACGCTGGCAACGTACTCTGGCAATAGAAATTAGCTATGGTATTGAGAACCACAATATTAACTGTGACTTGATGCTATTATTTACCGAAGACTCACTAAAAACTTTGAAATACAAAGTTGCTTACCTATTAGAAGACTAACATTATGCCTGCTGCTGATTTTAATATGAATGAAATCCATTGGTTAATGGATATGTTTAATACCGTAGATGTTGGTTTAGTGGTGTTAGATAGGGACTATAAAGTGTGTATTTGGAATGGTTTTATGGAAAACCATTCAGGTATGTTACCCAGCGCTGTAAAAGATAAAGACTTGTTTGATTTATTTCCATCAATTGATGAAAAGTGGTTTCGTAGTAAGTCAGAATCAGTGTTTATTTTGAAAAACCGTTCATTCACTATTTGGGAACAGCAGCCATATATTTTCCGCTTTAAAAATTACCGTCCAATCACGGGTAAAGCAGACCATATGTTTCAAAACGCTACGTTTATTCCTCTATCAAATACGATGGGAGAAGTTGGCCATATTTGTATCATTCTTTATGATGTAACTGATATGGCAGTGAATAAAAAAGAACTTGAAGAAGTAAATCGTGAACTTGAACAAGTGAGTCAAACGGACGCACTAACAAAATTGACTAATCGAGGTCATTGGGAAGATACCCTACGAAAAGAATTTCTTAGGATCAAACGCAGTGGTGGCACAAGTACTTTATTGATGTTTGATATCGATCACTTTAAAAAAGTAAATGATGAACATGGGCACCGTTGTGGCGATGAAGCACTGCGTAACATTGCTGATTTACTGCGTAAAACATTACGTGAAACAGACATCGCAGGTCGTTATGGCGGCGAAGAATTTGCAGTAACGTTATTAGACACGGATCACAAAGGTGCTGAGATATTTGCTGAGCGTTTGCGTAGTTTAATTGAAAACTCATCCATTTACTTTGACGAAAAGCAAATTAAAGTGACTGTTAGTGTTGGTTTTGCCTGTTTTCAAGATGAATTCGAACGTTATGAAAAATGGATTGAAGCGGCTGATAAGGCACTTTACTTTTCAAAAGAAAATGGCAGAAATTGTATTACTGCATATAAAGATTTGAGTTAACCTTGATGAGTATAAATACCCTCGCGACACAATAGCAAAAGTTTAAATTAAGTTGCTTTGAATAGGCATAAAAAATGACGCAAAATGCGTCATTTTTTATGCTATCGCCAGCAGGTATCTAGCATTCAGGTGGCAAAATAAGCAAGTCTGTTTTTAGTAACCGCATAACTTTTTCAGCGGTATTGCCAATTAACTTACCTTTTATACCTATGTTGCCTACTGAGCCCATGATCACGAGACCGGCACTAAGCTTAGCTGCAATACTTGGGATCACTTGCTCGGCTAGGCCCGCTTTTATATGAAGGTTATTTTTTATATCGTGCTCAATAATTAAATTACGTTGAATGACAGGTAGTTTGTCAAAAGCATTCAGTACTTGTTCGTCTGAAAATACAATGCCTAAGTCTCTTAAAATTGGGGATACATGAACGGTATAACAAGTATAAAACTGACAGTCATAATGCTTAGAATAAGCTAAACCAGTTTCAATTATATCTTTGTTTAGTTTGTATTTAGTGGCTTTTTCGCTACCTAAATCAAGCGCAGCTAACACATTGGTGTTATTGCGCCAGGTATTATCCGCAGCTAAATAAAGTGGTAGTGGGGTAAAGCGGATCAACTGCCAGTCAAGTTCACTAAATTGACAATGCTCGTCAATATGCCGCGTTTTTATCACCATCTCATAATTTTCAAAGTCACTCTCATTGGCTAACCATTGCTCAGGTGCCTCATGCCAAATAATATTTAATGAATAATCTGATTCTGACAATTCGCTTTCAAGTAGTGGTACTAATTCTTTTTTGAGAGTAGCCAACCTTGTTTCTTGAATTACTTGCAATTGTTCAGCTGGCGGCGAGAACAAAATATTACCAGCACTTTCATAGGCAAAGGCGACGATATCAATATGTTTTTGCTTACCAATTGCTTTGTGTTTCGCGTGCAAAATAGAAGTACGTGCAAATTCTACTGAATCAATTAGTACGAGAAGCTTTTTATCCATTCTATTCACTCTGTTGTATGGCGTGAATCATCTGATGGACATTGCCCGAGTATATTCAATTCGCCAGAGGTTGACTCTTGTTCCAGTTTTACCTTAAAGCCCCATAGTCTGTAAAGGTGTTTTAATACCTCATGGTGAGACTTTGCCAGTGGAATATCCTGATGTGGCACGTAGCGCAAGGTTAAAGAGCGATCACCTCTAATATCAACATCATAGATCTGAATGTTGGGTTCGTGATTACTGAGGTTATATTGTGCTGAGAGCGCAGTCCGTACTGCGTGATAGCCGCTTTCATCGTGGATCGCACCAACTTGTAGATTCGGATCTTTTTCATGATCGATAATAGTGAATAATTTAAAGTCACGAATAAGTTTGGGTGATAAAAATTGGCTAATAAAACTTTCGTCTTTAAAGTTTTCCATTGCAAAGTGCAGCGTATCTAACCAGTTGCTCCCGGCATATTCTGGAAACCACTGTTTATCTTCTTCGGTAGGGTTTTCACAAATACGGCGGATATCCACCATCATATTAAAACCCAGCGCATAAGGGTTAATACCCGAATAATAATTACTATTGTAAGGGGGCTGATACACAACATTAGTATGACTTTGTAAAAACTCTAACATGAATGAGTCAGTGAGTTTCCCTTCATCATATAAGTGATTCAAAATAGTATAATGCCAAAACGTTGCCCAGCCTTCATTCATTACTTGGGTTTGCTTTTGAGGATAAAAATATTGTGAGATTTTACGCACAATACGAATTATTTCTCGTTGCCAAGATTCCAGTAATGGCGCATTTTTTTCTATAAAATACAAAATATTTTCTTGTGGCTCTGAAGGAAAATGACGCTCGTGTTTTTTAGTTTCCTGTTGATGTGAAGGTATTGTGCGCCAAAGTTCGTTCACTTGTGATTGTAAGTAATCTTCGCGCTCTTGTTGGCGTTTTTGTTCTTCAAATAAAGATATTTGCTGTGGGCGTTTATAACGATCAACACCGTAATTCATAAGTGCATGGCATGAATCGATTAGGTTTTCGACTTCATCAATGCCATGTTTTTCTTCGCAACGAGCAATATAATTTTTTGCAAATAATAGGTAGTCAATAATAGAGCTGGCATCAGTCCATGTTTTAAATAAATAATTACCTTTAAAAAACGAGTTGTGCCCGTAGCAAGCGTGCGCCATCACTAAAGCCTGCATTGGAAGGGTATTTTCTTCCATTAAATAAGCAATACAAGGATTCGAGTTTATGACAATTTCATAAGCCAATCCCATTTGTCCGCGTTTGTAGTTTTGCTCAGTTTGAATAAATTTTTTACCATAAGACCAGTGACTATAGCCAATAGGCATACCAACACTGGAATAGGCATCCATCATTTGTTCTGCGGTGATCACTTCAATCTGATTAGGATAAGTATCGAGGCGATAATGTTCAGCAACCCGCGCAATTTCGTCTTGGTATTGTTGTAGTAATTCAAATGTCCAATCTGGCCCATCACTCATTCGTTTATTGGTCATATAAATACCTCGCTGTACAGCCTAGGCTGCCCCTTGGTGTTGACGACTCTTCTTGAATAACTCACGGAAAATAGGGTAAATATCTTCAACATTGCGTATATGTTGAATAGCAAAGTTATTATGAGTTTGACAAATATTTTGATACTCACGCCATAGGCTCTGATGGGCGCGGGTAGTGATCTCAATATAAGCGTAATAGCGAATGGTACTGAGCAACTTGTTGCGTAAGATCTCTGAGCATTGGGGAGAGTCATCTGCCCAATTGTCGCCATCAGAGGCTTGTGCTGCATACACATTCCACTCGCCAGCGTTATAACGCTCGGTAATTATCTCATTCATTAACTTCAGTGCGCTGGAGACAATTGTGCCGCCAGTTTCTTGGGAATAGAAAAACTCCTGTTCGTCGACCTCTTTGGCTTGGGTATGATGGCGAATATACACCACTTCAATGTCTTTATAACTGCGGGTCAAAAATTGATAAAGCAAAATATAAAAACGTTTTGCCATATCTTTGGTTGCTTGATCCATCGAGCCCGACACATCCATAATACAAAACATCACCGCTTTACTAGTTGGATGAGGCTGTTTTTCATAGTTACGAAAGCGCAAATCGTAATTATCAATAAAGGGCACTGCACTGATGCGTTTTTGTAATGCGGCGATTTCTTGCTCCATTAATGCAATAGCAGCTATATCAGGTTCAGGCTCAGCCATTAATAGGCAAAGCTGTGCTTCAAGCTCTGCTAATTGACGCTTTTTACCCGCGCTCATCGCAACACGCCTTGCAAGTGAGCCCTGAAGTGAACGCACAATATCAATATTACTCGGCATACCATCACTACAAAAACCAGCACGATGAGTTTTCATTTGCACGAGTTTGTCTAACTGGTTTTGCTGTAAATTTGGCAGTTCTAAGTCTTCAAACAGTAAGTCTAGATACTCATCTTTAGAAATCGAGAAGACAAAGTCATCTTCTCCTTCACCAGAGTCACTCGCTTCACCTTCGCCGGCTCCACCACCTTGCCCACCTTGCGGGCGTTTAATTTTATCACCGGTTGAGAACTGATCGTTACCAGGATGAATTTGTTCTCTATCGCCCCCTTTACCTTGATGGAAAGTAGGTTCACTTATATCCCGTTGCGGGATCGAAATACTCTCACCGCTACTGGAGTCAGTGACACTGCGTTTATTTATTGCATCTGACACCGCTTCTTTGATCTGTTTTTTATAGCGCCTGATAAAGCGTTGACGATTTAACGTGCTCTTATTCTTACCGTTCAGGCGACGGTCTATAAAATGCGCCATAAAGACCCCCTAAAAATACACAGCTGCGTGTTATTGCGATTTACGCACGCGTAAATACCACTCTGATAACAAACGAACTTGCTTTTGGGTATATCCTTTTTCCACCATACGATTGACAAAATCTTCATGTTTTTTCTGATCTTCTGCGGATGTTTTCGCATTGAAGGAAATAACGGGTAATAGTTCTTCAGTATTGGAGAACATTTTTTTCTCAATCACAGTGCGCAGTTTTTCATAGCTGGTCCACAATGGATTTTTACCATTGTTGTGCGCCCGTGCACGCAATACAAAATTAACGATTTCGTTACGGAAATCTTTTGGATTTGAAATGCCTGCTGGTTTTTCAATTTTTTCAAGTTCGGCATTTAATGCTTCGCGGTTGAATAGCTGGCCGGTATCAGGGTCGCGATACTCTTGGTCTTGGATCCAAAAATCAGCATAAGTGACATAGCGGTCAAAAATGTTTTGCCCGTACTCAGAGTAAGACTCTAAATAAGCTGTTTGCAGTTCTTTACCAATAAACTCAACATACTTCGGGATTAAATAGCCTTTCAAGTGGCTTAAGTAGCGTTCTTCAACGTCGGCAGAGAATTGCTCTCGTTCAATTTGTTGCTCTAATACATAAAATAAATGCACTGGGTTTGCCGCTACCTCAAGTGTGTCAAAGTTAAACACGCGCGATAAAATTTTAAATGCAAACCGAGTTGATAGTCCGGTCATGCCTTCATCTACACCGGCATAATCTCGATACTCTTGATACGATTTAGCTTTAGGATCGGTGTCTTTCAAGCTTTCGCCGTCATATACCCGCATTTTTGAGTAGATACTAGAGTTTTCTGGATCTTTTAACCGTGATAGCGTGGTAAATTTTGCCAATGTTTCCAGTGTGCCTGGCGCGCAAGGAGCATTATATAATTCACTATGTTCCAATAGCTTGTCGTAGATTTTTACCTCTTCAGATGCACGTAAACAATACGGCACTTTGACGATGTAAACACGGTCTAAAAAGGCTTCATTGTTCTTGTTGTTTTTAAAGGTCTGCCATTCTGATTCGTTTGAATGAGCCAAAATCATGCCATTAAAGGGCAGTGCACTAATACCTTCGGTGCCATTATAATTTCCCTCTTGCGTGGCTGTTAAAAGCGGATGCAATACTTTGATTGGCGCTTTAAACATCTCAACAAATTCCATTAAACCTTGATTTGCAAGACATAATGAACCGGAATAAGCATAAGCATCAGCATCGTTTTGAGCAAAATGTTCTAGTTTGCGAATATCAACTTTACCGACTAAAGCGGAAATATCTTGGTTGTTTTCATCCCCAGGTTCAGTTTTTGCAATAGCAATTTGATTTAAAATAGAGGGGTAGCGTTTTACCACTTTAAACTGGCTAATATCACCATTAAATTCAGATAAGCGCTTAGTGGCCCATGGTGACATAATAGTTTTTAAGTAACGGGGCTTAATCCCGTATTCTTTTGCCATCAGCTCAGCATCTTCATTAGGATCAAAAAGCGCCAACGGGTGGTCATTGACCGGTGAGCCTTTAATTGAGTAAATAGGCACTTGTTGCATTAAATATTTTAGCTTTTCGGCAATCGATGATTTACCACCGCCAACAGGTCCAAGTAGATAAAGCACTTGTTTACATTCTTCAAGGCCTTGCGCGGCATGTTTTAGGTAAGAAACGATTTGTTCAATCGCATCCTCCATACCGTAAAAATCATTAAAGGCAGGGTAACGTGCTACTACTCTGTTTGAAAATAATCGACTTAACCGTGCATCCTTTGAAGTATCGATCATTTTTGGCTCACCAATGGCCGCTAATAATCGCTCTGGTGCGCTGGCATAAGCCGATTTATCAGTTTTACAAATCTCTAAGAACTCAGCGATACTATACTCTTCTTCTTGTGCCGCTTCGTATCGTGCTTGGTAATGCTCAAAAATACTCATGGAAACCTCCGAAAAACCTGCTTAAACTAGGTGCTTACAAATTAAAAAAGAAGCAAAGGTTATTTAAAGCTTAGTCACGAATTTGATTTTTTGTGCAATAAAATTAAAAATTTATGTTAGAAAACAAAAAAGACGCCGGAGCGTCTTTTAAATTGGGCTTGCTCAGAACGAGCAATCAATTATGCGAAGTTAGCGTTCGCGAATTCCCAGTTAACAAGCGACCAGAATGCTTTTAAGTAGTCTGGACGAACGTTACGGAAATCAATGTAGTAAGCATGTTCCCACAGGTCCACAGTCAGGATCGGTGTTACACCGTCTTGAGTTAGTGGCGTTGCTGCGTTAGAAGTATTAACGATGTCTAAAGAACCATCAGCTAATTTAACTAACCATGTCCAGCTTGAACCAAAGTTGTTCACTGCTTTATCATCAAAAGCTGCTTGGAATGCTTCAAAAGAACCCCATTTAGCATTGATAGCATCTGCAACAGCGCCTGTTGCTTCGCCACCGCCATTTGGAGATAGGCTGTTCCAGTAAAAAGTATGGTTCCAGATCTGTGCTGCATTGTTAAATACGCCACCTTCAGAAGAACATACGATTTCTTCAAGTGATTTACCTTCAAATTCAGTACCTGGGATTAAACCGTTAAGTTTAGTCACATAAGTGTTGTGGTGCTTGCCGTGGTGAAACTCTAATGTTTCTTGTGAAATATGTGGCTCAAGTGCATTAATTGCATATGGTAGTGACGGTAGTTCAAATGCCATTTTTTATCTCCATCTTCTTTTGGTTGATAGTTCAAATAGTAATAGTTAATGCCTGTTCAAACAGGGTAGTTACCTATACCAAATGAGATTATAGTGTTACTATAATTGTTGAGTATTTTACTCAAGTTTTAGCAAACAGCAATGCCAAACAGCAGTGCAAATGCAAGACTATTTCGATTGCGGCTTTATTTGCCCACTTTAAGATACATATATGAGGCTTAATGAAAATTTTTCAAGCCTTAATATGTTCAGCTATCGTCACTTTTGAGGTTGTAGATGGAAACCATTGATAAAATTAAACAGCAGATTTCTGAAAATCCAATTATCCTTTATATGAAAGGATCGCCTAAATTACCAAATTGTGGTTTTTCTTCACAAGCATCTCAAGCATTAATGTCATGCGGTGAACCGTTTGCCTATGTTGATATTTTACTAAATCCTGATATCCGAGCTGAATTACCAGCATATGCCAATTGGCCAACATTTCCACAACTGTGGGTTGATGGCGAATTAATTGGTGGTTGTGACATTATCATTGAAATGTTTCAACGTGGTGAATTACAACCACTGATCACCGAAACAGCAGCTAAATATAAAGAAGCTGACGCTGAGTAACGTTTATCAGCAAATCAACAAAAAGCCGCTTAATTGCGGCTTTTTTGTGATTGTTTGTTAGGACCGTGGGGCAGAATGACATGAACACTAAGCCCACCGTGCTTACGATTGTGTAAGCTAATTTGACCATGATGCGCTTCGACTATTTCACGGCACAATGCTAACCCCAAACCACTACCAGCGACTTTAGTTGAATAAAATGGGATTAATGCATTGGCCATCACTTGCTCACTCATACCTTTACCTTGGTCGTTTACACTGATATGTGTGCCTTTAATATTCTGTGTAACAGTGACACTTATATGTTCGCTTGCAGAGCCTGATTCGTGAGCATTTTTTATTAAGTTGATCAGTAGCTGCTCGACTTGAGTCGGATCAGCCAGTGTATGCACGTCATTACTTATATCGAGCATAAAACACCATTGATTTTGCAGTTGTGTGAGCAACACTTGCCAATTAATTGCGCTTGGCTGAGGAGTGGGCAGTTTGGCAAATTTGCCATAGCCTTGTACAAAGTCGTTTAAATGTTTGATGCGTTCAGAAATGGTAGCAAACACGCGGCTAAGTCTGGGTTCGTCTACTTTTTCACTGAGTAACTGGCCGCTGTGCAGCATTGACGACATGGGACCCAGAGAGTTATTAAGTTCGTGACTGATGATCCGAATGACCTTTTTCCACACCTCGACTTCTTGACGGCTAAGTTCGCGGGTGAGTTGTTTAAAGACATATAAGTAATGGTATTGATTGTTAAGTAATAACTTACCGGTTGATAAATGCCACGCTTGAGATTCTTGGTCTTCAGTATCTAGCGTAAATAAACCATCGCTACCGCGCGTTAAAGCATTGTTTAACTGTGGATGAGCATTTTCAAGCAGGTGTGCAAACTGACTTCCTTCAAGCGCTGTTTTGGCATTAAAAAGGTCTCGGGCACTGTAGTTACTATAAACAATAAAGCCTTTATCATTTTTTAAAATAACGGCTTGGGGAGAGCTTTGTAGCACTTTATCAAGCATCAGCTCGCGCTGATAGATCCATTGTTTCTCTTGGCGTAATTGCTTTGCAGTTTGATTATACAATTGACACAAGCGGCCTAATTCATCGTTGCCGTTATAAGCTAGTAAGGTTGCTAATTCACCGTCTTTAAAATTAAGCAAACCAGTTTCAAGTGAGTGTATGCCTTGCACCAGAGTGCGGCTGAGCCGAAAAGATAAATAACTTGCCAGCAGCGATGTGAGCAGCGTTGTTATTAATAGTGAAGGCCAGCTTAAATGGGTTAACCAGCAGATGAGCCAAACAGGAATAAGTGCAGAGATGTTACATATCAGCACTATTTTACGAGTGAGAGACAGTGCAGGTTTATTTTTTTCCATTAGTAATCAATCTCAAATTTCTGCAAACGGCGGTACAGTGCTTGACGACTTAAACCAAACTGTCTGGCAACTTTTGCGATCACTCCTTGGTGCTGACGCATAGCTTGTTCTAGTTCTACTCTACTGGGTTCTTGTTTAGCAAAGTTAGTGTGCAGCGGTTGCGATTGTAGAGCAAAATCATCGAGGGTAATGTCGCCATTAGGTTTGAGTACGGCTGCGCGTTTACAGGCATTTTCTAGCTCACGAACGTTGCCGGGCCAATTGTGCGCGAGTAATCCTTGCTCTGTTGTAAGCGATAATTCGCGCTCGCCTAAGAAGTGTTTAGCAAGCGCTAAAATGTCATCTGGTCTTTGCGCTAAACTGGGTAAATTTAGCTCAATCACGTTGAGGCGATAATATAAGTCTTCTCTAAATCGACCTGCATGAATGGCCGCTTTTAAATCTTCATTGGTAGCTGAAATAACCCGAACATTTACTTTTTGTGTTTTTGTTGAACCGAGTCGTTCAAACTCACCAGTTTGTAACACGCGCAGTAGTTTCATTTGCCCTGATAATGGCAGGTTACCAATTTCATCTAAAAACAGCGTACCACCATCAGCGGCCTCAAAGCGACCAATTCGCTGTTTGGTGATGCCAGTATAAGCACCCGCTTCAGCGCCAAATAATTCGGCTTCAATTAAATCATGGGGCAGGGCTCCGGCATTGATGGTCAAAAACGGGGCATGGTTTAAGTGAGAATTGGCTTGAATAATTTGTGCAATGCGTTCTTTACCACTGCCATTTGCACCTGTTATTAGCACAGAGACATCTGACTTAGCGACTTGTATTGCCATATTGAGAATTTTTTCCATGGCGGTACTTTGATACACTAAACCAACTAGGTTGGCATCGGCTAAACTTGATGTTCGCTCTTGCTGGTGGCGCGCATACATTACATTTTGTTGTTTTGCTTGGCCAAGTTCGATTAAGTTATTAACACAGGTGAGGAGCTTGCTATCGTCCCATGGTTTAGGTAAGTAATCAGCGGCGCCGGCTTTGACTAGCTCTATGGCGCTGGCCAGTTCAGTCCACGCGGTGATCAAAATAATCGGTAAGTGCGGGTTGAGAGCTCTTAGTTGATAAAACAACGCTTTACCTTCTTCGCCAGAGGTGGTGTCATTACTAAAATTCATATCTTGAATAACCAGCGCGATACGTTGGTATTGCACTATTTGTAAGGCTTCAAGCTGCGTTTTTGCAGTCACAACCTGATAGTCATGAATTTCTAACAGTAATGACAAGGCTTCTAATATGGCAGGGTTGTCATCGACAATAAGTATTTTTTCCATGTGAATTTAATCGCTGTTTTTGTTATCTTTATTTCAAAATGCTACACGGTATTAAACCAGTGTAGCATAGGTTGGGAGCTGCTTTATATTGTTCGCGTGGCGATACTCGGTGATATGTTGGCGGCACGTTTTGCAGGGCCAAACACGGCAAGTAAGCTCATAACAAACACCATAATGGCAGTGCCTGCGATATAGCTCGGTGGCAGTGCGGCAATTGAAAAGTGCTGCATTAATAATTGACCAAGTAACAGCGCCGCAATAATGCCAAGGAGCAACCCCACGCAGCAGATCATCGCATTTTCAACTAAAAAGTAGTTAATAATGGCTGATTTTCTGGCTCCTAATGCACGGCGAGTGCCTATTTGCTTGGTGCGTTTGCTGATATTAAATAAGGTTAAGCCAAAAATCCCCAATGCAGTTACCAGTACTAATATCGTGATGAGCACAATCAGCATACGCATCATCAATTTGTCTGCTGCAACATATTCGTCTTTAAGTTGATCTAAGCCATTGATATTGTTGATCACCCGTTTATTGTAATTATTCAGCATCGCGGTTTCGATTTGCTTCATCACAGCTGCACGTTGACCATGCTTGGTTCTGACTGCAAATTGTGCGTAAGTTTTGCCTTGAATATAAGGGATCAGCGCAACATTATTTGGGTGACTATCTTTAAGCCAAGGGCTCTTCATATGATCTGCCACACCGATAATCGTCAAAGGCAAATCGCCAAAATAAATTGTTTTGCCGAGGCCATCACCTTCAGGAAAAAGTTCATCGAGTAAAGCTTGCGTGACAACAGTAACATTGGTAGTTCTCTCAGTAGGTGAATTAGTGATTGTTACTTCATCCTCTGTAAAGTTGCGCCCTGCAATTAGTTTTACACCATAAGTGTCTAAACCATGCTCATCAATGAAAATATAAGAACTACGGATACTTTTACTTTCTTGAGGAGCCGGTTTCAAATTAAAGCTTGATGCACTGCCACTACCGGATAGGGGAATACTGCTGCTTTGTGCTGCATTTACAACCCCAGGTAGTGCTCTTAACATCGCTTCGTCTAATTCAAACTGTTGACTTAAATCGATATCTTTACCAAACGTCATCACATTAAACATAAACAAGTCTTGCTCTGGATAACCGGTTTCTTGATTTAAAAAAGCGACTCTATCTTGGATAATAAATGCCGCATTACTAACGATTGCGGTGGTTATGGCAATTTGAATTAAGAGTAATATTGCCCCGACTTTTGAGCGGCAAAGAGCATGAAATATAGGTTTGATCTCTAACATTAGTGTGCTCCTTATTGGCTTTTAAGATAAATAGCAGGGTTAGTACGGCAAACTAGCCATGCAGGATAAAGCCCGGCTACTATGCAGGTTGTAATAGCGATAACAGGTGCACTGAGTAACATAGTGATATCCATTGTGGCGATTGATGAATAGTAATCATAGCTTTGACGAACAGCCCACAAACCTAATTGCGCAAGTACGATACCGACTAGGCCGCCAAAACATCCAAGCATAGCCACTTCAACAAGGTGTTGTAAAAACACTTGTCGTTTACTGGCGCCTAGTGCTCGGCGCACACCTACCTCCGGTGCCCGACGCAAAAACTTAGCTAACAATAAACCAAGAATATTGGCTAAACACACTGCTAAAAACATAAAACTTAAGCCGACCAATATTTTATTGTCTTCACTAACGACATTGTTGTATTGCATCCATTGGTTAACATCACGTAGCTTATATTCGGGTTTTTCTCGGGCAAAGCGGCCACGCTTTTTTTGCTCTTGAATGTAAGAATTAAGATAATTTTCGTAGTTTGCTTTTTGCTCCGCGTTATCTAGTTGCGCCCAAAATTGGATCCAAACTATTTCCGATTGCATTCTATCGGCGTAGCTATTGATATTCTCATGTTTCCAACCGTTGCTGTTGCCCCAACTAGTTAGCTCTTTGGTTTTGACTAAGCTAAATGGTAAAAATAATTCTTCAGGTTCATTAAATGCACCATTATTTAAATCATAATACTTAAGGTTAAGTGACCAGTCAGCGATCACACCAACAACTTCGTAGCTGTAATCATCTAAGTAGATCAATTGGCCAATTGAGTTGTTTCCTGCAAACAGTTTATCGTTGAGTTCTTTTGAAATCACCACCACAGGGGCGGCAGATTGCTCTTGTTGTTCACTCCATTCACCGCCGTAAATAAACGATACATTAAACATATTAAAAAAATTAGGCGTAGTCATCCGTGCATTACTGGTAAACGGCTTTACTTTGTCTGAATCTAGATACACTGAGAATCCAGTACGCATCATCGCGACCTTTTTTTCAGGAACCGGCGCATTCTGTAAATTGACTGCATCTTGATAAGTCAGTTGCATAGGAAGGTTATCCTCGGTCCACCACGTATGGCCTTCATCCATGGTTTGTAATTGCACAGCATAAAGTTGACTACTTTTTTCGGGAATAGGATCCGCCGACATCATATGATAAACGCTTAAACTGGTCATGGTTACACCAATCCCAATAGCAATGGCTAGCACCATTAACATGCTTACCAGTGGTGTGCGCTTAAAACTACGCCAACTTAAATCGAGGTAATGTAATAGCATAAGTTACGCTCCAGCCACATTTTTTAGGTTTTGCGCGCCTTGATACAAGGTAAAGTCGGCAAGTTGACCATCAACCACTTGAATATTACGAGGTGCTCTGCGGGCAAGTTCTGGGTCATGAGTCACCATAATGATGGTCGCGCCGTCACGGTTAATTTGCTCCAGCAATTCCATCACTTGACGTGCCATTAAGCTGTCTAGGTTACCTGTTGGTTCATCGGCTAATAAAAAGCGCGGCTCACCGGCGAGGGCGCGGGCAATCGCTACCCGTTGCTGTTGACCACCTGATAACTGCTGCGGCAAATGTTTAGCGCGTGAAGCTAGACCTACTTGTTCTAAGCACTGTTCAATACGACGTTTACGCTCGCTTGCTTTAATACCTCGGTAGCGCAGTGGCACTTCAATGTTTTCATACAAATTTAAATCAGGGATCAGGTTGAAGCCTTGGAAAATAAAACCAATTTTTTGATTGCGACAATCCGCCCGTTGATTGTCGTTCAGTTTGCCAACATCAATACCATCGAGCAGATATTCACCACTGCTAAAAGGTTCTAACATGCCTGCGATATTTAAAAAGGTGGTTTTCCCGGAGCCACTAGGGCCAGTTACTGCAATAAACTCACCTTCATCTACGTGCAAATTAAAGTCGCGTAGTGCATGGGTTTGCACCATTTCTGTTTGATACAGTTTACTAATATTGTTCATTTTAAGCATGAGTTGATCCTTGTAATATGGTTGTTCTTATCTCAGTAATAATGTTGGCGCTTGTTTAAAGTTATCGTAACTGGAGATGATCAGCTGATCGCCTGAGCTAACACCTTGTAGCAATTCTATTGCGTTGATGCTGCTTGCCCCGGTTGTGATATTTACCAGTTGTGCGGTGTCGCCGATAACTTTGTAAACCTGCGTACCACCTTGCTGCATAAACGCACCGCGTTTGATTTGTAAAACGTCATCACGATTTTCTAATAAAATGCGCGCTGTTAATCGCTGGTTTTGGCGAATGCCTTTTAGCTCTTCGTCAAAGCGTACTCGAGTAGTTACTTCACGATTGTTAACTTCCGGCGAAATTGCCGACAACACACCAGTCACTTTTTTTGCCCCGAGTGTGAGCTCAACTTCCATTCCTAAACCGAGTTCGTTGGCGTAACTTTCAGGTACTTGCAGTTGTGCTTCAAAATTACTTAAATCAACCAGCGTCATTAACGGCTGACTTTGGGTAACGGCTTCTTTTTGTTGTACAAGCAGGTTACCAACAATACCGGTGACGCTGGCTTTAATAGTTAAGTTTCTGACTTGACGATTTAAATCATCAACGATCAGTTGTTGGCGAGCTAGATCGCGCTCTGCAGCTTTGAGTTCAAATGCGAGTGTATCTTTAGCAAGTTCAACTTCTTGTTGAGCGTGTTTGTAAGAAAGCTTGGCACGGGCAAGATCATCAACTGCTTTTTCTAAATCAATTTGGCTGATCAAGTTTTTTTCGATAGAAAGCTTAGCACGGCGATTTTCCCTGTCTGCTGCATTGAGCTCTACTTGGGCGAGATCAAGCGTTTTGGTTAAGCTTAACTTTTGTCGGCGTGCTTCTAAGTGCTTACGTTGTAATTCACCATCAAGGCGGGCTAACACCGATTGTTGCTGTTTTAGTTCATTATTGAGTTCTGGGCTATCGACTAAAGCAATAATGTCATCTTTATTTACTTTATCACCGGCTTTAACTTGTAAATCCACATATCCACGTTCTGGGCTATAAACCTTGGGAGCATTTGCAGCAACAATTTTACCGCTGGCGGCTACATCACGTACTAAACGACTAATATTAACGGTAGCAATCTGTAAAGAAGCCCGCTCAACAGAAATACTGCCTTGATTGTTACCCATAAATGCTTGTGCACATAAAGCAAGTACAGCAAGTGATAGCGCCAGTACTATTAATGGTTTTTTGTAACTACGTCTTTGCGTAATACTTACATCTTGTCCGCTGGTATCTTTTATCATGAGTGATCCTTAGCTATGTCTATTCTCGCAGTAAGTGATCATCAAGCTCACTACTAAGACAGTGATTGGTGAAACTAAAAATAAACTGAGAATAAACATAAGTTGTGTCCTGTAATTATCTTCTAATGTTTATTCGAAAATCATGCCACTATTTAATGTCATGGTTTTAATGAAATAATTATTTATTTTTAAATTATTTGGTGTCCGCGGACATAAATTGTGTCCGCTGCGGACACTTTACTATGGCGGCTAAGAAGCTGCCGCAGGCGTCAACAGGGTGAGCAAGCTAAAAACTTACTAACTAGCGTAAATTATGCAAAATGTGACTGTTGTGATGATAATTATGCATTAATTAGTGGCTTTAAATTTACCCATAAAAAGACACTGGAAAGAGTATTTACTCTAATGTGCACTGTGGTATCGACCTTGAACGACAGCAAAGAGATTCAATAAAAAAGAAAGCATTTATTTTCGCTACATAACTCAGTGAATATTTATTCATTTTTACTCTGGTTTACGTTAACGTAAACTGCAGGTTTGTAGAGCGGTTATTTTACAACTTGTTAAATATGACACCAGTGTCATAAAAAAATAACGGGTAAAATATCGCTAAATGTTAAAAATAGGCATGAAATAAAAAGATTGTGTTGTGGTGAGAAATATTCAAGAATGTGAATATGTATTCAAAGCGCTATTGACTCAATGTACAATTGGCGATAGTTTTGACTGTCTGCTAGCAAACCGTCGAGAAGGTCATTCATAGCTAGCTGTTGTAGCAAGGGGAGGGGTCTATGTTATACGACTCAAAATTAGAAAAAGATAATTGTGGCTTTGGCTTAATAGCCCAAGTTAATGGTCAGGCAAGTCATCGTTTAATTCGAACAGCGATCACTGGCTTAGACCGTATGGAACACCGTGGTGGTATTTCTGCCGATGGTAAAACAGGCGATGGCTGTGGCTTATTATTACAAAAGCCAGATAGCTTTTTTCGTGCTATTGCCGCTGAAAAAAATTGGCACTTGGGTAAAAATTATGCCGTTGGCATGATTTTCCTAAACTCAGATCCAGTACTTGCGCAAGCTGCAAAAGATATATTGAGTGAAGAACTCGAAAAAGAAACCCTCAATATTCAAGGTTGGCGAATTGTGCCAACAGATGAATCATGTTTAGGGCCAATTGCAATAAAGCAGTTACCTAAATTTGAACAGATTTTTGTTAATGCACCAGAAGGCTGGCGCCCAAAAGATTTAGAGCGTCGTTTATACGTTGCGCGCCGTCGTGCTGAAAAGCGTTTAAGCGAAGATGAAGGCTTTTACATTGCCAGCTTGTCAGGGTTAGTAACTATCTACAAAGGCTTAATGATGCCGGTGGATTTGCCTAACTTCTATTTAGATTTAGCCGATATCCGCATGACCAGCGCAATTTGTGTATTTCACCAACGTTTTTCAACTAATACACAACCGCGTTGGCCTTTGGCTCAGCCGTTCCGCTATTTAGCGCATAACGGTGAAATCAACACCATACAAGGTAACCGCCAGTGGGCTCGTGCTCGTTCATATAAGTTTGCATCGCCGCTTATTCCAGATTTGCAATCAGCAGCACCATTTGTCAATGAAACCGGCTCAGATTCATCAAGCCTAGATAATATGCTTGAGTTGTTTTTAGCTGGTGGCATGGATTTATTTCGTGCTATGCGAATGCTAGTACCACCTGCATGGCAGAAAAACCGTGCGATGGATGATGACTTACGTGCATTTTACGACTTTAACTCTATGCACATGGAACCATGGGATGGCCCAGCTGGTATTGTGATGTCTGATGGGCGTTTTGCTGCGTGTAACTTGGACCGTAATGGTCTGCGTCCTGCACGTTATGTGATCACTCAGGATGGCTTTATTACCCTAGCTTCTGAAGTGGGTATTTGGGATTACACTGCGGATGAAGTGGTTGAGAAAGGCCGCGTTGGCCCTGGTGAGCTGTTAGTTATTGATACTCAGTTAGGTAAAATTTGGCACTCAGACGAAATTGATCGCGACCTTAAATCTCGCCACCCATATAAAGCATGGCTTGAGGCCAATGTTAAGCGCTTAACGCCGTTTGAGCAGCTATCAGAGCAAGATGCGGGCAACCGTTCATTTGATGATGAAACATTACTGAAATATCAAAAAATGTTTGGTTACACCAATGAAGAACTTGATAGCGTTATTCGCGTAATGGGTGAAATTGGTCAAGAAGCAACCGGTTCTATGGGGGATGACACGCCATTTGCAGTGCTTTCTGAAGGTAACCGTTCATTGTTTGATTACTTCCGTCAAAAGTTTGCGCAAGTAACTAACCCGCCAATCGATCCACTGCGTGAAAACCATGTAATGTCGCTGGCGACCTGTATCGGTAGTGAGCAAAACGTGTTTAACGAGACCACCGGCCACGCTAAGCGTCTACAGTTTGATACTCCAATTCTAATGTATGCAGACATGCAACAATTATTGAGCGCTGATCAGGCTCATTACAGCTATTGCAAAATCGATATCACCTACAGCAAAGAAGAAGGCCTTGGTGATGCAGTAATCCGTATTTGTGACGAAGCGCAAGAAAAAGCAGCTGGTGGCTGTGTCATGTTGTTTTTGAGTGACCGTAATTTTGATGAGAATAAGTTACCAATTCCTGCCGCTATGGCTGTTGGAGCGGTACAAAAGCGTTTAGTTGATAACAATTTACGTTGTGAATCAAATATCATCATTGAAACAGGTAGTGTCCGTGACGCGCATCAATTTGCGGTATTAATTGGTTTTGGTGCAACGGCAATTTACCCGTACTTAGCATATGAATCACTGGTTGCGATGAGCGACTCTAAAGTGATCAACAAGAGCTATTGCCAAGTTACGCTTGCTTATCGTAATGCAATCAACAAAGGCTTGTACAAGATCATGTCAAAAATGGGCATTAGTACCGTGGCATCGTATCGTTGTTCAATGTTGTTTGAAGCAGTTGGTTTGTCGGATGCAATTGTTGATACCTGTTTTAATGGTGTGGCAAGTCGCATTAAAGGCGCGTGTTTTACTGATTTTGATGATGACCAACGCAAGTTACATACTTTGGCATTAAGTAAACGTAAATTACTCAGCCATGGCGGCTTATTAAAGTATGTGCATGACGGCGAGTATCACGCGTACAACCCAGATGTTATTCAAACGCTACAAAAAGCGGTGCGCTCAGGTGAATATTCTGATTACAGCGTATACGCAGATCTTGTTAATAAGCGCCCAATTGCCACATTACGTGACATGCTTGCACTGAAACTGCCAGCAGAAGGGATCAGTATTGATGAAGTAGAGCCTGCAACTGAGCTATATAAGCGTTTTGACTCGGCGGCAATGAGTATCGGTGCATTATCGCCAGAGGCGCATGAAGCGCTTGCAATTGCGATGAACCGCTTAGGTGGCTGTTCAAATTCAGGTGAAGGCGGCGAAGACAAACTACGCTATGGTACCGAGAAAAATTCACGTATCAAGCAAGTTGCGTCAGGTCGTTTTGGGGTAACACCACATTATTTACGCAGTGCTGACGTTATTCAAATTAAAGTAGCGCAAGGTGCAAAACCAGGTGAAGGCGGGCAATTGCCGGGCGAAAAAGTAACCCCGTATATTGCTAAGCTTCGTTACTCGGTACCGGGGGTGACCTTAATTTCGCCACCACCGCATCACGATATTTATTCGATTGAAGATTTAGCTCAGCTTATTTTCGATTTAAAACAAGTAAACCCTAAAGCGTTGATCTCAGTAAAACTAGTATCAGAGCCAGGTGTGGGCACAATCGCCACTGGTGTTGCTAAAGCATATGCTGATTTAATTACTATTTCAGGCTATGACGGCGGTACTGGCGCAAGCCCGCTAACGTCGGTTAAATATGCGGGTAGCCCGTGGGAGCTTGGTCTTGCTGAAACACAACAAGCGCTGGTTGAAAACGGTTTACGTCATCGTATTCGTTTGCAAACTGATGGTGGTTTAAAAACCGGCCTTGATATCATCAAAGCAGCTATTTTAGGTGCAGAGAGCTTTGGTTTTGGTACGGGTCCTATGGTTGCGCTTGGTTGTAAGTACCTGCGTATTTGCCACCTAAATAACTGTGCAACCGGTGTAGCAACGCAAGACGAAACATTGCGTCAAAAACATTTCCATGGCCTACCAGAAATGGCGATGAACTACTTTAAGTTTATTGCTCAAGAAGCCCGTGAAATTATGGCAAGCCTAGGGGTTGCCAAACTAACAGACTTAATCGGTCGTCTTGATTTACTCGAAGCGATTGAAGGTAAAACGGCAAAGCAGCAAAAAATTGACTTATCGTCAGTGATTGCACAGCCGAATAACCCAACTGGTGAAACCTTATACTGCAGCGCACCTAATACGTCACATTATTTAGGTAAGTTGAATGAAACCTTACTTGCTAAAGCTCAACAAGCAATTGATGAGAGCAGCGGTATTTCACTGGTCAGCCGTATTTGTAACACTGACCGTTCAGTGGGCGCGATGTTATCGGGTTATATAGCCGATAAGCATGGCAATCAAGGCATGGCAGCTGATCCTGTCTCGATTGAGTTACACGGAACCGCTGGTCAATCATTTGGTGTATGGAATGCTGGTGGCCTAGAAATGACCCTAGTCGGCGATGCTAACGATTACGTAGGCAAAGGCATGGCGGGCGGTAAGCTGGTTATTCGCCCACCACTGGGTTCGTCATTTGAAAGTCACAAAGCGACCATCGCAGGTAATACCTGTTTATATGGTGCAACGGGTGGCAAGCTGTTTGCTGCAGGTTGTGCTGGAGAGCGTTTTGCGGTTCGTAACTCAGGCGTACAAGCGGTTGTTGAAGGCGTAGGTGATAATGGCTGTGAGTACATGACCGGTGGCGTAGTTTGCGTGTTGGGCAATGTAGGCGTGAACTTTGGTGCAGGTATGACCGGTGGCTTTGCCTATATTTTGGATGAGCGTAATGACTTTGAAAAACGCATCAATCCAGAGCTAGTCGAAGTGGTGCTGTTAGATGAGCTAGCGTCACACCAAGAGCATTTGCGTGGTCTAATTGCTGAGCATTTAGAACTAACAGGCTCAAGCCGTGCAGAAACTATTTTAGCCAGTTTTGAAACGTATTTACCAAAATTCAAACTAGTTAAGCCAAAATCAAGTGATGTGAAAAGTTTACTCGGGCATCGCGCTCGTAGTAGTGCAGAACTTCGTGTTCAAGCACAGTAAGGGGGTAGTATGAGCGAGAATGTATATCAATTTATAGACGTGCAGCGGGTTGATCCCCGCAAAAAGCCAATTTCGTCACGTAAAAAATCATTTGTTGAAATTTACGAACCCTTTTCAGAGAAGCAAGTAAACTCACAAGCGGACCGCTGCCTAGATTGTGGTAACCCGTATTGTGAATGGAAATGCCCAGTGCATAACTATATCCCACAGTGGTTAAAGTTAATTCGTACTGGCCGTATTCTTGAAGCTGCGGAGCTATCACACCGCACAAATAGTTTACCAGAAGTGTGTGGCCGGGTGTGCCCGCAAGATCGTTTGTGTGAAGGTTCATGTACATTAGACGAAGAGTTTGGTGCAGTAACAATAGGTAATATTGAAAAATATATTACTGATACTGCATTTAAAATGGGCTGGAAGCCTGATATGTCGTACGTGGTATGGACCGATAAAAAAGTAGCTATCATAGGTGCCGGCCCTGCAGGCCTAGGTTGCGCTGATATTCTAGTGCGTAATGGTGTAAAACCAGTGGTATTTGACCGTCATCCAGAAATTGGTGGCTTGCTTACTTTTGGTATTCCATCGTTCAAACTTGAAAAACAAGTCATGCAAAAACGTCGTGAAATTTTCACCGAAATGGGGGTTGAGTTTAAACTTAATACTGAAGTCGGTGTTGATATCACAATGGATGAAATATTGGCCGAATACGACGCAGTATTTTTGGGAGTGGGGACTTATCAAAGCATGCGTGCTGGCCTTGAAAACGAAGATGCACCAGGTGTACATGATGCATTACCGTTCTTAATCGGTAATACCAACCGCGTAATGGGCTATGATGAGTCTAATCAAGCTTATCTTGATATGGCTAACCAAAAGGTTGTGGTACTTGGTGGTGGTGATACCGCGATGGACTGTGTACGTACTTCAATTCGTCAAGGTGCGGAAAAAGTAATCTGTGCTTATCGTCGTGATGAAGAAAACATGCCAGGTTCAAGACGTGAAGTGAAAAACGCCAAAGAAGAGGGCGTTGAATTTACTTTTAACGTGCAACCAACCGGTATCGTACTAAACGACAACGGCCATGTTGCAGGCGTACAAATGGTAAAAACCCAAATGGGTGAACCAGATGAAAAAGGCCGCAGCCGCGCAGAAGTAGTACCTGACTCAGAACATGTGATTGAAGCCGACCAAGTAATAATGGCATTTGGTTTCAAACCACACAAAATGGACTGGTTAGAAAAGTATGATGTAGAAATTAACCACTGGGGCGGTATCAACGCACCAGAAAAAGGTGAATTTACCCATCAAACAACCAACCCTAAAATCTTTGCCGGCGGCGATATAGTGCGCGGCTCAGATTTAGTAGTCACCGCAATCTTCGAAGGGCGTAACGCCGCCGAAGGGATCATGGACTACTTGAAAGTGTAAGACTTTTACGGGTCAAAGAGTAAAGAGCAAGCCGATTGGCTTGCTTTTTTTATGGCTTGGATAGTAGAGTTTTAAGCGCTAAGTCGTAAAATTTAAGCCATAAGCTTTAAGTTTGCGCGGTGTTAAATTAAGCAACGTAGGTAGGGGATAACTAAACCCAACGAAAAAATAGCCTATCAGTCTGCATCAAGGCTTTGCATTATCGGTTTTGTTAAATGTGCTATGAGCAGCCGTTGATAACCTTAGCCTATTTTTCATAATTCTAATTTAACAAGTGCTTCTTGCTCACCTTGATATAAATACACTGGGACGATTTCATGTTTCCCATTGTTTTCTCTAAGCTGAAAGTAATTTTCAGTACACTCATAAGAGTACGAGTTGTTTTCCCGGGGTATGATTTTTATTTTATTCTCACCTTCATATTGAGAGTAAAGTGTACCTTTTTCAAACGAGATTTTTAAAATTTTCGAATCGGAAGAACGATAACTTCCAACTAAAGATGCAGCTATAGCCTTTGCTTTTTGACTATTTACTGGCTTAGGGGATAAATTTAATTGTAGTGCTATCATGTCTAATAAAGCGGGACCAGGGTGTTTTGTGTCGATGTTGGTTAACGCTGTAGCGGTTAAATCTTCATTTGGGAAATAGACATGCCAAGCAAAAAATCCGGGAACCTGACCTTGGTGGCTAAAGCTATCTAATCCACTTATTTTGTATATATCTAAGCCATATCCATAATTCACATGCGCATTATTATTTAATAATGCCTTGGAGGTCATTAGTTTATAGCTTTCTTTTGAAATTATATGCCCTGACTTTAATGCATTCTGCCAAAGGTGCATATCAGCAAGTGTAGAAGCAATAGCGCCCGCAGAATAGATCCAACTACGATCAACATTCCATCGCCTTTCAGTTGAATCTTCCGGATTAATATACTTTTTAGGCTCATTACGACTAGTAGTGTAGCCGTTTATTTCCCCAGCAGATGTACCTTTAGTAGTAACAAAAGTATTATCCATTTTCAGAGGTTTAAAAAATGTGTTTGACATGAACTGGTCATATGGAGTACCAGAAGCAATTTCAATGACTTTTCCCAGAAAGACGTAACCCAAGTTTGAATAACTATATTTTTTACCAGGCTCTGAGTTAAGAGGTTGTTTACTTATACTTTGTATAACTTGATCAATAGAAGCATATTTATCATAAATTTTACTTACTGAAGGGTCCCCTAAGTAATCTGGTAGACCAGAAGTATGGCTTAAAATTCTATCAATCGTTAAATACCTAAATTCAGGGTTAATATCAGGAATAAATTTCGCTAATGTATCTTGTAACGATAGTTTTTTTTCTTCCGATAGTTTCAAGATTGCTGCAGCAGTAAATGTTTTCGTTACAGAACCTATTTGAAATATATCATCTACATTGAGAGGTCTCTCAGTGTCAATATTTGCCAAACCAACCGCACCACTATAAATATGTTTACCTGACTGTTCTAATCTAACAACCATGCCAGGGGCTTTTGAAGAGTTATGGCACTGCATTAATTCAGCAAAGTTGTGTTGTTGTGCAACAGCTTTTATTCCATACATTCCTACACAAAGACAAAAAAATATATTTTTTCCCATAAACTATGTTCCCTTAATCATATAACAAACCTGTAAATAAAAAATACACACCGATTACAGATGTAATCAATACTGTCGCATAGATAACAGTTGTTTGCAATTTAATAAAGCAAACTAATATTATTCAATAACTTATTTCATATTTTAATGAAGTAATATTTGTTCATAATGGCCAAGTGAATGTAATAGCTTTATCAGAGGTCATTTTTTATCTTAAAGTGGTAGCGTTCTTATTTTAGTATTTTCTATTAATAGTAAAATGGTAAGTTATTGCTAATTATAAGTATTATTAGAAGGGGAGTTTGTTTTTATATAAAAACTAGAAAAGTTTCTTATATATATTACTTAGATGATACGAGTTAAATAAACTAGCCACTCAATGTCTACTTTATTGGGGCCATATCAGCTCGCTGTTGACTATCAGCTGAGTGCTATAAGGAGTCACTCATACAAAAGAGACAGACCCGATCCTATTATCCTTAATATTAAATCTGCAACGAACTAAATTATTAAAAAATTTAGCTAATCCCTAGAATTTCTATATCTAATGTTTTTCTATTATTATTTGCTTACGACTTTTCGTATCTATTTTCACAAATCCACCAATAGGAAAGCAAATATGGGGTGTTGTATGTCCAAAGTTTAAATTGTAAAGCACTGGAATTGATGCTAACTCTTGTTTGGATTGTATAATTTTTTTAAGCAAGGTCTCTGATACTTCTGACTTTAATTGAAATTTTCCAATGACAATGCCTTTAACGCTATCGAAATTTTTTTGATGAATTAACGATTGCAGATCTCTGTCAAAATTTGAAGGAGATGTTAACTCGTCATCTTCAAGAAACAATACAGCATTCGTTAAGTCAGGCATAAACTCAGTTCCTTGAAGCAAATTTAAAGTACAAAGGTTGCCTCCAACTATTTTCCCCTCAGCTTCACCATGATTTAAGACTTCTATGCCATTATCTTTATAAAAGTTTCTTTTTTCCTGATCTAAATACCATGCATCATCACTCCATTGTTCGGAGTTTATAACTTCATAAGGATCACTTGAGAATAAACACTTTTTAATATAATTTATTGAGAAATCAATCCCCTTAAGCATCCCCAAAGTTGAATATGCAGGCCCAGAGTATGTTACTAGCCCTGTTTTGTGGAATAATGCATTTGATAAAGCTGTAGTATCAGAGTATCCACATATAATTTTTGGATTTCTTTTAACAATATTATAGTCAATATATTTTAGTAATTGATTTACATTATCGCCCCCAATGACAGTAAAGATAGCTTTTACTTTTTTATCTAAAAATGCTTCATGTAAGTCTTCAATTCTTTCTTCTATAGATGAAGACGAAAAATCATCTATAGACTCACAATTCTTTGAAAATGACAATTTGAGGCCAAGCTCTTCAAACCTAGTGTTTGCTATTTCTCGCGTCTTTTTATCAATAATTGACAAACTTCTAGAAGGCGCAATTATCCTAACCTCATCATTCACTTTTAGCTTATTGGGGATTATCAATTTGTTCTCCTACCGGATACTTGAAACAGCATGTACATCAAAATAGATCGAACTTCGCAAAAGTGCCAATAGTGGACCTTCAAGGCGTGAATCTGAAACTCTGTTGTGTGGCGAAGCTACGCTATCCGACAATATAATAAATTTACTAGAATCAATCCAACTTACCGCGTTAAACTAAATCCAAACCAAAAATACCAAGCGTGGGGAATCACTCTTAAATAGCTTGTTCTGCTTGTTCTGCTTGTTCTGCTTGTTCTAGCGCACTCACTATATCTAAAAACTCGTCTAGGTCATATGGTATTACCTCAGGATATTTTTCCCTAAGCTCTTTCTTGTTTGCACCTTTCAGACCTTGAAGTTGAACCAGTTTCGGCCCTAGTGTTGCTATACGGAATATAGCCATACTCAAGTTTCTCTCTGACTGTTTTTCAGTAATTGTGTCAGATGGCAACGTAAAAGCTCCATCTTGCCAGTCCGTATATAAACAAGAGTTTTTCCGGTCATTTTTAAAATCAATACCAGCAAAAAGTACTTCGAGTGGTAAACCTTGCCTTTTCCACTCCTGACCGAACAACGTTGTTGATATTGCAGAATCATTAACCAATTTTTGTTTATGATCTCTAAACCTACGATTGAGTTTTTTCCAATCAACCTTTACTCCGGCAGATACATCGACCAATACACGAAATAACATAACGCTCTTTCCAAACTCTTCTCGAGCGAAGTGGCTCAAAGCGAAGGATCGAGCATATCTGCTATGGTCATGTAAAATTTCTGCCTCATCACACAACTCTTGAGCGTTACGCAGACATTTAATTGCACCATCAAAAATAGTGTCAAATTTTAAATTATTTATCTTTGGTTGATTCAATTTTCTACCCAAAAAATAACGCCCACAGAAGCCTTTGATAACCTTGAGGGTGACTTATGATTGCTCTTATCTTGATCATTAGAACTCCTTCTCTGAATATGATTAGTGCACTTAGGTTGATAGGTGTCCAACAACGACCCCGACTCCTGTAGCCCATATACTTTCAATTACCGAGCTAGAAAAAATACGAGTACGAGCTTTTAATGTTTTAACCATAGGCACCTCCTTAATATTGTCTCGATCCGATGGAACCAATCTAATACTTACGTAACGCAACAAAAACAACAGTAGAGCTACAGAAGCAACAATCGCCACAGGGATTGTAAGTCCCCCACCTATTACCCCTATCGGCCTAAATGCACTAATCTAGATTTTACACATGACACCGTTGGAAACAGCTAAAAATAGCTGGCTAAAATTTTGTGAGGCACGAACAAAGCCAATTGTTTTTGTCCGCGTTTACAATTTTGTTATGGCACCTTGCACAATACATATAACTGTACCTCGCCGAAATACAAAGCTTCTATATCAAAGAATTTGATAAAAGGATCTTCACAACCAAAACTTCGATATAAGTAAACCATTTTACAAATTAGGCTAGCGGCTAGCTTTATAATCCTATCATTATGAGAGCAGCTAGCATTTTGCTCATAAGAATATCGGCTTTGCGTGAAGAGATTTTTATTTGCTGATAGTGTTTTAAGGTCTAATGAATTGAAGAGATAATGCTTAATTTTTTCAGGTAAAGCTTCACACAAAACCATTAAATCATGTGCATTTGCACCTTTAGGCAAAGCCTTTCTCTTTTCAAACTCATAAGTTTCATTTAGTTCACCTTCATTGCTTTTTACCGACGCATGAAAACTTTTAAGAATAATTTCAATACTTAAAGCACACATAACTGCTTGAATGCCCATTCTTTGATGAGTGGAAGAAGTACAAATTTTATAGTAATCATAAGCGTTTTCTAGCATATACGGTCTGAAATCTATTTGTTCAATTCCGTTAATATCAGGCGAAAACTTTAAATCATTCACTGCACTTCTCTTTTTGACATAACAACTTTACCAGAGGAAACTTTCTCCATTTTAGTGCGAAACGTCCTTATTTTGTGAACTTACATTAATAGCAAACAGTTTAAGTTATTGCCAGCTATAAATATTATGCTTTCTGTTATTTATATAAACATGTAAAAAAGAGGAAAGTTTTCTCTTATTTTTACTAAATTAATGACGACTCACCAAATGACTGTTATTCGCTCTAAGCCGTCATTCAGTTTTAATCATTCATCGTTTGGTTTCGTTGCTCTCAACCACAACCTAAGGTGATAAATTTAACGCCGAACTGTTTTGGCTTTTCCTAGCGCCTAGAACCTCCAGCCTAGTACCTTTCCTTTAATGCTTAATGACTCGCTTGTAAGCAATTAAGCCACTCATCGGGTTCAGCTAAAATAAACTCTAGATGATAATTTTCTTTGGTGGTTATTTTGATTCCAGCGGTGGTAATCGGGATTAAACCGCCGGCTTTAGCTGCGCATTTTTCGACATGGGAAATGTTATTAAGTTTGATGGCATAACAACCCAAGTTAAGTTGTTTATTGAGGGCTTCAAAATGCAGCAGGTTATCAGTAAGAGTAAGGCGGCCATCAGCTTTAGCAACACCCAGTTGTAATGTTGCATAACAACGTTTTAGCTGGGTGATTTTAGATTGTGTAGCGCTCATTATTCATTCCATCGATTTTTTTATTTTATTGAGTGTATGTTGCTAAATTAAATGTGTCAATTATGTAAAATAAATGTTTTTAATTGTTATTTTAAACAATGCTTTACAGAAAGTTTTTAGCGCGGTGGTGCATTTTTTGTTGTTTATTAACAAGTACAAAAGCAGCTACGACTAATACCATTTGAGTGGCTAGCGCGCACAACGTTAACATCAAATCCATACGGTTATCAGCGCGTTGCACTAAGCTTAATTCGATAAACCATGCTATGGCGAGCATTAAAACAAGTGAGCCATGTAAATAACGTTGCAGAGTTATTTTAAACTGAAGGTGCTTCCATTGACTAAATATAAGCAGCGCTAAGCTAATTAACGGGATCAAAAATAGGCTAATAAATGCAATGACTAAAAGTGGTTGCCATGTGCTATTCGTCAGTTGCGTGGTATTTATAAAGTAATCATTACAACCCGTTAAAAGTGTAAAACAAAAAAGTAGGCTAATTAATTTTATTGGCAATGTTGTTATCGTCATGATTTATATGTGTTCTATTGTTAGTTATTAAGCCTTGCTTTATATAAGTAAGGCTTAATGGATGGTTGTATTTAAAAATAGTTTAAACGTAGGTGTTGTTTTAGCTTAATTAAGCATGCGCCATAATTAACTCTTTTGCGTTAGCTTTGGCTGTTTTACTGATGTTATCACCACCAAGTAAACGGGCAATTTCATCAATACGGCCATGTTTACTGAGTGGCAACATTTGTGTAAAGGTTTCGCCATTGGCAATTTCTTTGGCCACAAAAAACTGCTGATGCCCCGAGCTGGCAACTTGCGGTAAATGGGTTACGCAGATAACTTGAGTTGATTTGCCTAATTGACGTAAAAGCTTGCCTACAGCTGCTGCAGTTGGTCCAGAAATACCTACATCCACTTCATCAAAAATAAGCGTTGGCGTAGTGACTTTTTGCGCAATAATAACTTGTATCGCTAAACTTATACGCGACAGCTCACCGCCAGAGGCGACTTTAGACAGTGGTTGTAATGGCTGCCCGGGGTTGGTTGATACTAAAAACGCTACATTATCAAAACCTAGGCTGTTTGGTGCTTTTTCAGGTTGTGGTGTAAGGGCGATTTCAAACACACCATTTTCCATTGATAAATGCGCCATGCTTGCACTGATCAATGTATTTAATGTCTGCGCGGCCTCATGACGGCTTTCGCTTAGGGTTTGCGCAGCTTGCTGATAAGCTGCTAATGCTTGGTTAATTTCACCTTCAAGTTGCGTTAAACGGGTAGAGTTATTACTAATCGACTCAAGCTCTTGTGTGATACTTTGGTGAAACTCAACTAAGTCCTCTGGTTTAATATGGTGTTTACGTGATAAATCCATCGCACCACTTAATCGTGTTTCAACGTCGATTAGTCGGCTCGGATCAAGTTCAGCTTGCTCGGCATAATTACGAATTTCACGACTCGCTTCCTCAACTTGCACAGCCGCTTCTTCGAGTAAAGCAGCCACACTAGCTAGGCTTTCATCAAACCCCGCAAGCTCAGCAAACTGCTGCGCGCTATGTTGTAATAGGGAACAGGCATTTTGCTCGTCATTTTCGTATAAGCTTTGTAACTCTCGTTGGCATGCTTCAATAATAGTTTGGCTGTGGCTGAGCTTATAATGCTCGGCTTCAATTTGCGAAAATTCATCTGGTTGTAAAGCAAACTCATCAAGCTCAGCTACTTGGTACTCTAATAACTGCTTTTGCGCTGCTTGTTGCAACTGGGCTTGTTCGAGCGCGGTAAATTCTTTTTGTAAGTTTTGGCAATTACGATAATGCTGGCGCACTGCTTCAACCAGAGGTTGATGACCTGCATAAGCGTCTAATAGCTGGAGTTGATGTTCGCTTTTAAGCAAATATTGGTGAGCATGTTGACCATGAATAGAGATCAAGTACTGACCGATTTCTTTTAGTTGGGCTGCAGTGACTGGGGTGCCATTAATATAACTTTTGCTGCGGCCATTTTTACACACCACGCGACGAAGTAAGCACTCTTGCTCATCATTCGATAGCAAATGCTGTTCTAAAAACTGCTTAGCCAAGGGGAGGTTGGTTAAATCGAAGGTAGCGCATATTTCAGCGCGCTCAGTGCCTGGGCGAACAGCTGAGGCTTCGGCACGTTCACCCAAACATAAAGATAAGGCATCAATAGCAATAGATTTACCGGCACCTGTTTCACCCGTAATGGCTGTCATACCGCTTTGCCACTCGGTGCTTAAATTGCTTACAATTGCAAAATTTTTAATCTCTAACCCAGTTAACATACTGTTCATCCATCCAGTCAATTAACTGTTAATTTATACAGTGTTTTGGGTTTTTGCAAATTAATTTTTAATGTCGCTATCTAGTTTATTACTTACTCACTGGTTGATTTCTCAAAATTAGTTTCAGGATCAACAGGTTTGACATAATCTTCAGGATTCGCAGATAAATCATCAGTGCGTAAAACTTTAATCATGGATGGTAAAAGTTCATGGTAAAACGTTTTATTGTAAGCAACGCCGGCTATGGGTAACTCAGCCACAAAAAAATCTAAGCGTTCAGCTAGTGCATCTCGTTCACCTGTTACATAAGTTTTTGCCAACTCACTACTAATCGTGCTGATCAATGACTCGTTTATGCGTTCAAGATACAATAAGTTTTCGTCAGTATGAGGTTGTACGACAAAGAAATTACTGGCAATAACTTGTATTCTTGGGATGTATTTAGGACGAATTATTTTTGCGTCGCAGTACTCATTTAATTTTATTTTTAACTGTTGAGTTACTTCTTTAACGCGATTATTGAATAGCTTTTTTTGCGCTTCAAGCGCTTTTCGGCGATTATTTTCAATCACCAAATAGCTGCCAAGCAGCGTTATCAATAATAATAAAGCAAAGAAAACAACATACGTCATTTCGGTTTGATTTCCCTTGAAAAGGTAATAAATGAATTTAGCTTATTTTGCTCTAAAGTCTGAATGAGCGCAATAAAATTAATATAAACGACTACCCCAGTTGAGCTTAGTGCGAAGTACATGATAGTAAGAGTAGTCTTTGGGGTGGATCAGGCGTAGTTTCTTATCTGCTTTTTTAATTATCACTTCATCGCCAGGCAATACAGCAAGCACCACATGACTATCGCAGCTGACTTGTAAGCTGTCGGTATTCTCTAAGCTGAGCTTTAAGCGTACTTCGTTATCGGCATCAACCACTAATGGTCGGCTTGATAATGTATGCGGAAACATCGGCACTAATGATATTGCATTTAGTTCTGGGGTCAAAATGGGCCCGCCACCCGACAGCGAATAGGCTGTTGAGCCCGTAGGGGTTGAGACAATTAAACCATCAGAGCGCTGAGAAAAAACAAAATCGTTATTAATGAAGGCTTCAAATTCAATCATGTGAGCGACTTTATCGGCATGTAAAACGGCTTCATTCACTGCTGAGTTAGCACTTTTTAATTCGCCATGGCGATAAACTGCAACTTCTAATAAAAAGCGTTTTTCTTCAAGATATTGACCACTTAATACTTGTTCTAAACTAGCTTCAAAGCCTTCTGGGTTTAAATCTGTTAGAAAACCTAAATTGCCTCTGTTTACGCCTATAACAGCAACATCAAATCGGGCTAATACCCTTGCTGCGCCAAGCATATTACCATCGCCTCCGACCACAATAGCGAGATCGGCACGTTCGCCAAGCTCAACCAGTTTGACTAACTTTTCCTTGGGGACATTGGTTAATTGATGACCGGTTCTCTGCTCTAATAACACGTCAAATCCTAACGCATTTAAAAAAGTGTATAAGCGCTGTAAAGTTGCAGCTGCACCACTGTGATTTGGTTTGCCAATTAAACCTATGGTTTTAAACGGTGATTCCATGATAAACGCATCAATAGTATTAATATCAGTAGAGTAACTCAAAAGTGACAAGTTTGAAAATAACCTTGAAATAAACTCACTACGCCCCGATATCCCCAGTATGCAGCAAGATGTAGATACTATGAATTTAAACCCTCGAGATCAGCAAATATTTTCCGCCGTGATGAGCCTGTACTGTAATGGTGAAGGTCAACCTGTCGCGTCAAGCCGTATTGCCAAGCAAAAAGGTATGGCTGTGTGTTCTGCAACAGTTAGAAATGCGATGTCGCGCCTAGAAAAAATAGGCCTGCTGTATTCACCGCATACTTCTGCTGGACGGGTACCTACTAATGCCGGATTTGATTATTGGCTAAGTGAATTTTTCCCTCTGTCGCAGATTGCGCAATATTGGCAGCCTGCACAAGCGCAATTAGTCGAGATGGCGCATGGTATAAGCCAGCGTTATCAGGTATGTTGCTGCGTTGGTCTGCCACAAGTAAGTTCTCAACATGTTTTTAGAGTTGAAGTATTAGATTTTGACAGCAATGATTGGCTTATTTTACTGTTAGATAGAGCAGGGCAAAGCCATAACATTTGTATTCATAAGCCGGATGATGCGTCTGACACCGTACGTTATCAATTCGCTACTTGGCTTAATACTGTATTCAGTCAGCAAACTTTAATGGAAGGCTTGTACCGTATGCAAGCAATGGCAAATACAGCACCACGAAATTGTCATGATTCGTTAAATCAATGGACCCGTGAGCTGAGCCATAAATTAGGCTCAGATAACAGTATCGTGGTCGGCGAAAATTATTTATATCGGCAAATTGATTGTGAACAAAGCTTAAATATTGGTGTCTCATTTTTGAACTTTGTAGAAGATAAGTTAGCTTTTAAAAATGGTGTGTCGGTTTTAAATACGTCACAATTGCCATTTACTGATTGTGACGAACTGATGGTGATCAGCGTGCCGTATTTTCAAAATCAAGAATATCAAAGTCGTTTTTGTGTAATTTGTCCTAAATCGGCGCAAATTGAAGCAATCATTCAAGAATTTAAATTAATCGAGTCATCTGGCTCTTGAATCTTTTGATTCAATCCCCATAATTACCGCAATTGAAAAGTATTGGAGCACTTAAATTATGTCTGAGCAGACAAAATCACCAGAGCAAGAAGTTGAATTAAACGAAGAATTAGAGCAAATGCAAGCAGACGTTGAAGCGGCTGTAGAAGCTGCTGACGCGCACGAAGGCGAAGAAGTTAGCCCTGAAGCTGAAATTGCTATGCTTTATGCTGAGCTTGAAGATGCGAAACAAACTATCGCAAACCAAAAAGATAGCGTAGTACGTGCCGCTGCAGACGTTGATAATATTCGTCGCCGTGCTGCACAAGATGTAGAAAAAGCGCATAAATTTGCACTTGAAAAGTTCGCTAACGAATTATTACCTGTTATTGATAATCTAGAACGTGCTATTGAGTTCTCAGACAAAGAAAACGAAACCTTAAAGCCATTGCTTGAAGGGATTGATATGACAGTTAAGAGCTTCAACGATGCGGTTGCAAAATTTGGTGTTGAAATTGTCAACCCACAAGGTGAGCAGTTTAATCCTGAATTCCACCAAGCAATGTCGATTCAACCAAGCAATGATGTAACACCTAACACTGTATTAGCAGTGATGCAAAAAGGGTATACATTAAATGGTCGTTTATTACGCCCTGCAATGGTGATGGTATCTAAAGCAGCTGAATAAATAAGTCGCTTAGTAAAAAAATGCCCGTTAACTACGGGCATTTTTTTTGTTTCTAGCTCGGTGCCAAAGCTGGGCTATTAGTGTTAATACTAATGCGCTGAACATTAAGCTTGAAAATGGTACCGCACTTTGTGCATGCATTAAGGCTAAAATTGGACCGACTAATGCACCGCTGCCAAAGCGCAATGTACCAATAACCGCCGTAGCGGTGCCAGAACGCTCTTCAAACTGCATTAAGATCAATGCATCAGCATTACTAGCGGTAACCCCTAAACTCATCATCAGAGGAGCAATAGCTGCAACAATAAAATACAGCGATAGGTGTAATATGCTAAATGTGAGTAGGGCACTGCCAGCTACAAAGCCGACCGCTAATCCATAATACAGCATTTTTCGTGAACCAATACGTGGTACTAGGCGGGTATTTAAAAAGTTACCAAACATTAGCGCCATGACATTGAAAGCAAATAAAACACCAAATAATTGTTCTGATACTTTAAAGTAATCAAGGTATACAAAGGGCACTGCGGTTAAAAAGCAAAAAAAGCCGAATGAGACAAACATTGAGCTGGCTATATCTGCTCGGGTATCTTTATTTTTAAATACGGTTTTATAGCTATCGAAAAATAGTGCAAAGCCTTTCATCGGGCTTTTGAAAATAGGGATATCGATTAAGTATATTTGTACCAAGGCTAAAATAACAAAGCTGTAACTAGCCAGTACTAAAAAGATTGTTTGCCAGTGAGATAAGCCCATGATCATTGATCCAACCGTTGGTGCGACTAAGGGCGCTACCATCATGATCATCGATACATACGACATTCCTTTAGCAGTATCTTGTTTATAAATATGACGAATTATCCCTGGCACCACAACGGTTGCTGCAGCACCTGTGAATGCTTGCACTCCCCGCAAAGCCCAAAATAGATGAATGTCATTACAAAAGGCCAATGCGACAGAGCTTAAGCCAAACAATGCTAAGCCGACCTTCGTTAACACGCGACGACCAATTTGATCTGCGATTGGGCCAAAAAATAGCATTCCCAGCGCATAGCCAGCTAAATATATGCTTAACGATATTTGTACATTAGGCATTGTGGTATTAAGGTCGTTAGCAATGACTAACATGGCCGGAAGATACATATCGATTGCCAGTGGCGTAATTGCAACAATACTGGCGAGTAAAGGTAATAGAATGCGTTTATTTAAAGAAACCGAGTCCTGCATGACTAACCCATTAAACAAAAAGAGGCTGCTATTGTAACAGCGACAATTAGTCTTGGGTACTTAGTTTGCATGCTAACTATCGCCTTTAACAGAAATATAACGCAACAGATGTTTTTACTGGCAGTCGATATATTCAATTGCAGGCTGGTTTGCTATTCTAAGAACAATTAAATTGTTAGTTAAGAGAATACAATGAAAAAATTAGTTTTGGCTGTGCTTGCCACCGCTGTATTAGCGGGTTGTAAAACATCACCAACAGGGCGCACGCAAATTGCGCTTTATTCTGATCAACAAATGAGTCAGATGGGTCAGCAAAGCTTTGCTGATATGAAAAAGAATCAAAAAATTAATAATAATCCTCAAGTAAATGCGTATGTAAAGTGTATTGCTGACGATGTGATTGCAGTATTACCGCAACAGTATGCAACTCAGGCGTGGGAAGTGGTGGTATTTGAAGACGATTCAGCTAACGCGTTTGCATTACCCGGTGGCTATATTGGTGTGCATACAGGGTTGTTAAAAGTGGCTGAAAATCAAGATCAGCTAGCAACCGTTATCGGGCACGAAGTAGGGCATGTAATTGCTGAGCACTCTAATGAACGCGTATCACAAAGTTCCTTGCTACAAACAGGTATGCAAGCGGGCAGTGCCGCACTTGAAATGGGCAATGTACAATATCGTAACGAAATTATGCAAGGTCTTGGTTTAGGTGCGCAGTACGGCGTTATTTTACCATTTAGTCGCTCTCATGAATCTGAGGCCGACCAAGTGGGTTTAGATTTAATGGCAAAAGCCGGATTTAATCCAAAAGAATCCGTAACACTTTGGCAGAATATGAGTAAAGCAGGCAGTGGTAATACACCTGAATTTATGTCTACTCACCCCGCACCCGCTAACCGCATTAAAGAGCTACAAGCAAAATTGCCACAAGCATTAAATGAGCAAAAAGCAGCAAAAGCGGCAGGTAAAAACCCGCAATGTAAGCTGTAATAAACTTTTTTGGTGATATAAAAAAAGCCTGTGAACTGATGTTCACAGGCTTTTATCATTCTAAACGCTAGTTATGCGTTTTCAACAGCAGTACGTGGATCTACGTATGGCATGTTGAAGGCTTCAGCAACTTCTTTGTAAGTTACTTGGCCTTTGATCACGTTAAGACCTTTAAGGAAGTTAGCGTCATCTAGTAATGCTTTCTTATAACCTTTGTTTGCAAGGTTAATAATGAAAGGCAATGTTGCATTGTTAAGTGCAAAAGTAGATGTACGTGGTACAGCACCTGGCATGTTAGCAACACAGTAGTGAACAACGTCATCAACGATGAAGGTCGGATCAGCGTGAGTTGTTGCTTTAGACGTTGCGATACAACCACCTTGGTCAATTGCAACATCAACAATTGCAGAGCCAGGCTTCATTGCTTTAATGTGTTCAGCAGTAACTAGTTTAGGTGCAGCAGCACCAGGGATAAGTACGCCACCAATTACTAGGTCAGCTTCAAGTACATGCTTTTCAAGTGCATCAGCTGTTGAGTAAATCGCTTTAACTTTATTACCAAACTGAGCGTCAAGTGCGCGTAGTACGTCAATGTTACGATCAAGTACGACAACTTCAGCACCAAGGCCAACAGCCATTTGTGCTGCGCTACGACCAACCATGCCGCCGCCAATAACAACAACTTTAGCTGGCTCAACACCCGGTACGCCGCCAAGTAGCATGCCACGACCATGGTTTGATTTTTCAAGCGCTTGTGCACCAGCTTGAATGGACATACGACCAGCAACTTCACTCATAGGCGCAAGTAGTGGCAAACCACCGCGTGAATCAGTTACTGTTTCGTATGCGATACAAATTGCTTTGCTTTTGATTAGGTCTTCAGTTTGTGGAAGATCTGGTGCAAGGTGTAAGTAAGTGAAAAGAATTTGGTCTTCACGTAGCATTGCACGTTCAACGGCTTGTGGCTCTTTTACTTTTATAATCATCTCTGCTGTTGCGAAAACCTCAGCAGCAGTTGCTAGAATTTCTGCACCTGCCAGTGTGTAATCTTCGTTAGTGAAGCCAATGCCCATACCTGCATCAGATTCAACAAAAACTTGGTGGCCGTGGTTTACTAACTCACGAACACTAGCAGGGACCATACCTACACGGTATTCATGGTTTTTTATTTCTTTAGGTACACCGATAATCATAATATTGCCTTAATAGAACGGGATAAAATTTTTCACTATTATATTCATGTACTGGCAGTGTGTCTCACCTTTTTTAATCGGTATTCTAGTGATATAATCTGAAAACACCGTTTAAACAGTACAAAAAACTAGTCGTTATTATGCATGAGTTATTAGACCGTATTGACCGTAAGATTTTAATAGAGCTACAGCACGATGGCCGAGTGTCTAATGTTGAATTAGCTCGACGTGTGGGGCTCAGTGCAACGCCCTGTTTAGAGCGTGTAAAAAAGCTCGAACGCGAAGGTTACATCGTCGGTTATAAAGCCGTGGTTGACCCTGCTAAACTTGGGCAAGGTTTGTCGGTGTACGTCGAAGTGACAATCACTAAAACATCACCTGATGTGTTTGATGAATTTAGTGCTGCAGTTAAAAAGCATGATGAAATTATCGAATGCCATTTAGTCTCGGGTAACTTTGACTTTTTACTAAAAACCCGCGTAAATGATATGTCTGAATATCGTGGTGTATTAGGGGATATTCTGCTCAAGCTACCGAACGTTAGTGAAAGCCGTACCTATGTTGTTATGGAAGAAGTAAAAGGCGAGCAAGGGGTGATTATTCGCCCATATATCGGCTGAACTATGCGCTATTTTTTAGTAACTACTTAAGTTGTATTATTGATACATGCGCGATTAATAAAAACCTGTTCATAATCAGGCCAGCATGGTTAAGATAAAGTGCAACAAAAAGTATTTCCTGCTAAGGTATTCCATTGCTAAGAATGAGTACAAAGAAGTACAAAGAAAAATGAGGAATAGCGAGTTATGCGCCTAAATGGTGTACAAAGACTATTAGAAACCGGTTTAATAATTAGCACCTTTGCCGCAATATTTATATTGTGTGCGCTGGTAAGCTTTGATCCTGCTGATCCGAGTTGGTCGCAAACAGGTTATGACAATGTAAGAAACATAACTGGAGCTGCAGGTGCGTGGATCGCCGATATTTTATTGCTGACATTTGGCTGGTTAGCTTATTTTGTGCCAGCTGCACTACAAATATTCGGCTACTTATTATTTAAGCAACCTCATAGAATATTTCAACTCGACTATACAACGTTATCGCTTAGAGTGATTGGTTTTGCATTATTTATCACTTCAGCAACGGCTATCAGTAGTATTAATTTTGATGATATTTATAATTTTTCATCCGGTGGGGTAGTCGGTGATGTGATAGCTTCAGCGATGATGCCTGCATTTAACTTTACCGGTACCTCGATTTTATTATTATGTTTCTTTTTTGCTGGATTAACATTATTAACAGGCGTGTCGTGGGTGCAATGTGTCGATTTTATTGGCGATTTGATCATGCGAGGTTATCGTTTTATTGCCCATCACTTAAAAGCATGGTTACAACGCGAACGCACTGCAAATACTGAAGTTGTAATTGAACAAGACCCTGTTAATGAGCAACAGACACGTAAAGAAACACCCGCCATTCGCTTTTCAGAACCAAAAGTGGATAGTGATAGTGCGGTGTCAAATCAAGACTCTCATCCTGCATTTGATGACTTGGATGATATTCTGGATCAAGAAATTAATTTTAGCGCCATTGATGATGAACCAATGGACACTGCGGCTGCCTTAAATGCGCTTGATCAAAGCCATGTTACTGAGCCTGAAAAACCAGTTACTACTGTGGTTTCGCCAGCAAGACCAATGCCAAAACCAAAGAGTACCTATCAGCCTCCACCTACCGCAAAAGAAAAGTTTGAGCAGCTACTCGAAGAAAAGCCGCCAAGTACGCCATTACCTACGCTTGATTTGTTAGATAGACCTGATAAAGCCAAAAACCCAATTTCACCAGAAGAGCTTGAAGCTGTATCGAGGTTAGTTGAAACTAAACTCCTTGATTTTAACGTTCAAGCTACGGTTGTTGCCGTATACCCTGGACCTGTTGTAACCCGTTTTGAGCTTGATTTAGCGCCGGGTATTAAAGTTTCTAAAATTACTGGTCTTGCTAAAGATTTAGCCCGCTCGCTATCAGCGGTTAGTGTCCGAGTGGTTGAAGTTATTCCGGGTAAAACCTATGTAGGGATTGAATTACCGAATAAACACCGTGAAATAGTGCGGTTATCAGAAGTAATCGACGCACCAAAATTTGAGCAAAATCCATCGCCACTGACTATGGTCTTAGGTAAAGATATAGCCGGTGAACCAATCTGTGCTGATTTGGGTAAAATGCCGCATTTACTGGTGGCAGGTACCACAGGTTCAGGTAAGTCAGTGGGCGTTAATGTAATGATATTAAGCTTACTGTACAAATCAGGCCCTGATGATGTGCGTATGATCATGATTGACCCGAAAATGTTGGAACTTTCTGTTTACGAAGGTATCCCACATTTACTGTGTGAAGTGGTCACCGATATGAAAGAAGCTGCCAATGCGCTGCGTTGGTGTGTAGGTGAGATGGAACGTCGTTATAAGTTAATGTCGGCGTTAGGTGTTCGTAACTTAAAAGGTTACAACCAAAAGGTATTGGATGCGAAAGAGGCGGGTTACCCGATTCTCGATCCATTATTTAAAGATACTGATGGTATGAAAGAAGGACCAGACGAGTTAGGTAAGTTACCGAGTATCGTGGTGGTGATTGACGAATTTGCTGACATGATGATGATTGTTGGTAAAAAAGTTGAAGAGCTAATTGCCCGTATTGCGCAAAAAGCCCGAGCGGCAGGTATTCATTTAATACTAGCAACACAGCGCCCATCGGTTGATGTAATTACTGGTTTAATTAAAGCGAATATCCCAACGCGAATGGCGTTTCAGGTATCAAGTAAAATTGACTCGCGTACCATCTTAGATCAACAAGGCGCAGAAAACCTGCTAGGTATGGGTGATATGCTCTATTTACCGCCGGGCACCAGCGTACCGATACGTGTACATGGCGCGTTTGTTGATGACCATGAAGTACATGCGGTGGTGAATGACTGGAAAGCACGTGCAAAACCAAATTATATAGACGAAATTTTAAATGGTGACGCCACTGAGGATATTTTATTGCCGGGCGAAGCCAGTGAAAACGCGGATGAAGAATCAGATCCGCTTTATGATGAAGCCGTGTCATTTGTTGTTGAAACAGGCAAAGTGTCAGTTTCAAGTGTGCAGCGAAAATTACGTGTTGGTTACAACCGTGCCGCACGTTTAGTTGAACAAATGGAAACATCGGGTATTGTAAGCGCACCAGGTCATAACGGTGCCCGAGATGTATTAGTGCCCAATGGTGGAGCAAATTAAATGAAACAAATTAAATATTTAGCCTTAGCAATTAGCTGTTTTTTATCAGCATCAGTATTTGCAAGTGACAGTGCAACGGATGACAGCCAAGCATTACAAGATAAACTGGCCGGTTTAAAGAGTTTTCAAGCGCAATTTGCGCAGCAAGTTAATGACGACCAAGGTCAATCAATTATGCAAGGTGAAGGTACTATCGCCTTACAACAGCCAATGATGATCCGTTGGCAACAAGCGAGCCCTGATGACACGTTATTTGTATCAAATGGCGATAAAACCTATTACTTCGACAGCTTTGCTGAGCAAGTAACGATTATGAATACTCACAGTTTGATTGATTCAACACCGTTTGTATTACTCACCTCCAAAGATCCGGCGCAATGGCAAAAGTACCAAGTACACGCCACGGATACTGGGTTCAGTGTTACACCTAATAAAGGCGTTGAAAGCCAAGTTGAACAGCTGGATATTGTGTTTGCAGCAGATAAAGTAGGCTTAGCGTCATTATTGGTTAAAGACAGCTCAGGGCAATCATCTACATTTACTTTTAGCGACACTAAAGTAAATCAAAGCCTTGCTACTTCAACCTTTGAGTTTAGTATTCCTGAAGGCGTTGAAATAGACGATCAAAGTCAAGGTGAGTAATTTAGGCTTTAATTTTGGCCCGGATGTGCGCCCACTTGCGGCGCGCATGCGACCAACCAGTTTAGATCAGTATATTGGCCAGCAACATCTATTAAGCCAAGATAAGCCTCTCTATCAAGCTATTTTAGCAGGGCGTTGCCACAGTCTTATTTTGTGGGGGCCGCCGGGCGTTGGTAAAACTACCTTAGCGCAAATTATTGCCAACCATGCCGATGCGGCGCTGATTCAAATGTCGGCGGTAACGGCAGGCATTAAAGATATTCGTGATGCGGTGAGTGAAGCGCGTACTAACCTTGAAGGTCGTGGCCAACGTACCTTACTGTTTGTTGACGAAGTACATCGTTTTAATAAATCTCAGCAAGATGCGTTTTTACCACATATAGAGGATGGTACCTTTATTTTTGTTGGTGCCACCACCGAGAATCCCTCGTTTGCACTAAACAATGCGATTTTATCGCGAGCACGAGTATATGTCCTTAAATCGCTGCAAGACACTGATTTGCATCTTGTTATTGAGCGAGCGCTTGCAAGCGATGATGAACTGAAAAATAAAACGGTGGTACTTGCACAAAATGCTAAACAAGCGTTGTGCCAAGCCAGTGATGGCGATGCTCGTAAAGTGCTTAATTTACTTGAGCAGGCGATTGATTTAACCGTAGAGCAAAACGGCCAATACCTAGTTGATGAGCACGTACTCAGTCAAGTATTGCCAACGCATTTAGCCAAGTATGACAAAGGGGGGGATGAATTTTACGATTTGATCTCAGCCTTTCATAAGTCAGTTCGAGGTAGCTCCCCAGATGGTGCTTTGTATTGGTATTGTCGTATTTTAGCCGGTGGCGGCGATCCGCTGTATGTTGCAAGGCGGTTACTCGCCATCGCCACTGAAGATATTGGTAATGCTGATCCGCGTGCCATGGAAGTGGCCCTCAATGCATGGGATATATTTCAGCGAGTTGGACCAAGTGAAGGCGAGCGTGCAATTGCACAAGCTACGATTTACCTAGCTAGCGCACCGAAGAGTAATGCGGTGTACGCGGCGTTTAATCAAGCCAAAGCGGATGCGCAGAACGAGCCAAGTTACCCGGTGCCAGAGCATTTACGTAATGCACCAACCAACTTAATGAAAGACTTAGGCTATGGTGCTGAATATCGCTATGCGCATAATGAAGAAGGCGCCTATGCTGCAGGAGAAAAGTACTTTCCAGAGCAGATAGCCGATAAGCAATATTACTTTCCAACTGATCGTGGCTTAGAACAAAAAATAAAGCAAAAGCTCGACTATTTAAAAGAGCGCGATCATCACAGTGACATAAAACGCTATGACAAGCCTTAAGATATATCTCATGATTGCCGCAGGAGGAGCCTCAGGCGCCTGTTTACGGTTTTTTATTAGTGAAACCATGCTAAAACTACTTGGTAGGGGATTCCCTTTTGGCACGTTGACGGTTAATATTCTTGGTTCATTGTTGATGGGCGTATTATACGGTTTGATAGAGCGCGAAATTATCACCGTTAGCCCCGCTAAAACCCTTATAGGGATTGGCTTTCTAGGTGCTTTGACCACCTTCTCGACATTTTCAATGGATTCGTTGTTGTTATTACAACAAGGTCACTTTTTTAAAATGGCCCTCAATATCACCTTAAATGTGGTGGTGTGTATTTTTATGGCTTGGCTGGGCCTTCAGCTGGTAATGCAAAAAGGTTAAAAACTAACATGTTAGATTCTAAATTATTACGTCAAGATCTCGAGCAAACAGCTGCGCGTCTAGCAGCACGTGGTTACGAGCTAGATACTGCGACTGTCAGCGCACTTGAAGAAAAACGCAAAACATTACAAGTAAAAACACAAGAATTACAAAGTGAGCGTAACAGCAGCTCCAAAGCGATTGGCCAAGCTAAAGCTAAAGGCGAAGATGCACAACCATTGTTAGATGCAGTAAGCAATTTAGGCGCGCAACTTGATAGTGTTAAAGCTGAGCAAGACGCTATTTTAGAAGAGCTTAAGCAAATTTCTTTAGCTATCCCAAATTTACCTGATGAATCAGTACCAGCGGGCGCTGATGAATCTGACAACGTTGAGATTTCAACCTGGGGCGAGCCTAAAAAGTATGATTTTGCAGTAAAAGATCATGTAGACTTAGGACAAGATTTAAACGGCCTTGATTTTGAAATGGGCGTTAAAATTACCGGTTCACGCTTTACTGTAATGCGCGGCGCAATGGCCCGCATGCACCGTGCACTAGTGCAATTTATGCTAGACACGCATACAGATAAAAACGGTTATACAGAAATGTACGTACCGTATTTAGTAAACCGCGACAGTTTATACGGTACAGGTCAATTACCTAAGTTTGCAGAAGACTTATTCCACACTAAAGGTCTTGTAAATGATGACGGTGAAGAGCAAGAAGGTTTTAGCTTAATTCCTACTGCAGAAGTACCACTGACAAACAGCGCGCGTGACGAAATTTACGACGAAAAAGATTTACCAATTCGTTTAACTGCCCACACTCCGTGTTTTAGAAGTGAAGCTGGCAGTTATGGCCGTGATACTCGTGGCCTTATTCGTCAGCACCAGTTCGATAAAGTTGAGCTAGTACAGCTGGTAAAACCGGAAGATTCAATGCAAGCATTGGAAGAGCTAACAGGTCACGCAGAGCAAATATTACAAGCACTAGAGCTACCATACCGTAAAGTAATTTTATGTATGGGTGACATGGGCTTTGGCTCAGCAAAAACCTACGATTTAGAAGTATGGTTACCAGCGCAAGATACCTACCGTGAAATCTCATCATGTTCAAACATGGTTGATTTCCAAGCGCGCCGTATGCAAGCACGTTTTCGTCGCAATGGTGAGAAAAAGCCAGAGTTATTGCATACACTAAACGGTTCGGGTTTAGCGGTTGGCCGTACTCTAGTAGCAATACTTGAAAACTACCAACAAGCGGATGGTTCAGTAGTCGTGCCTGAAGTACTTCGTTCATATATGAACGGCCTTGAAGTAATTAAATAAGCTTTAGAGCTGTAAGTTTTAAGCCGTAAGCTTTAAGAAGAGAAGCCGCTGTTTGTAATGAACAGCGGCTTTTTTGTTAATCAGGGTTCAGTTAGCAAGTTAGCGAGAGTAAAGTTAGCGAGCTGTGAGATTAACTCGGTGTGAAACTCACCGCGTAGGAATCGGCTTTAGCCATCATAGTTTAAACCCCATAAATTAGCTTTTCGAATAACATTATTAAATGCTGTTTTGGGGTTTTATAAACCGCTTACTTGGCACATGGTAAGTTGTTAAGTACATAAGGAAGTTTCATGAAATCACTAATAGGTTTAGTGATTTTTGTATTATCGATGTTTGTAGTTGGAAAGGAGCGAGATTAGATAGTTCGAGCTGAAATCGAGACGATGAGAGCTACGGAACGAGTATGGGTAAATAGTAAAGGTGATATTTACTGGGCTTCTTCGTTTTATATGAACGCTATGCCTTGTAATACAAAGCTTGAACAACAAGAGGTAAAAATATTATCAGAATTGGTTCAAAAATTACCTCGTCAACCATATGAACGAGGAGTAAATAGCAACTGCAAAGATAGGCTTAACTTTTTTATTATTGTAGCCACTGAGGTTGCAGATGACTCTTTTTGATGAAATAAGTAAAAAGTTTGCTTATTCAACAAGTTGTAGGAAGTTTGAAATAGATATAGCATGGGGGTAACTTATCACAAGTTACACCAGCAAACCTTAGATAAATTTATACAATGTAGGTTGGCTATGTGGAAATAGGCACACAACAAATCAATCAAGTGGATTAACAATGCCATTTATTTGATTGCGTTAGTGTTCATCATTCAGCACGGAAAACTTTAACTAGTGCGCAGAGTTAAATAAGGGTGTTATAGTTTACTTTTGATTAATCGAGTTTTTAACAAGGATTGTTTTATAATGTATAAGCACCTATTTATATTCACTTTTATTTTTTTAGTTTCAGCGTGCCAATCGGTTCAAAGGGGAGGTGCTGTTCCTTTAGGTTCAAATGAAAAAATTAAACTAGATGTATTAAATATCGATTGGAATGATTGGAGTTTAGCTATAGGGGATCGAAGAATTGAAGGTTCAGGTTTTGTTATTACTAATTGGGTTAATACGTCGGATGATGTAGGGCTGCGTTATGGGGTTCTTGGCGTTATAGCATCTGATTTGTCTAATGAAAAGCACATGAAAGGCAGTTTAGAGTTCGACTTAAAAGAGAACTTTGATTTAGCGAGCACTTTGTTGAATTCGCTAAATAGCATTCAAATTTTAAAAGAATCAGTAAAGTCTATTCACTTAAATGAAAATCTTCATAAACAAGTTATAACACTTGAGCCATGGTGCGTCATTTTTACCGACGAAAAAAGCACAAGGTTTTTACCTCAGCTCAAAGCCGTCCTTAAGTCTAAAACAGGTAAAGTAATTTGGGAAGGCAACTATGGGCCAATGAATCCAAGTAAGCCTTTTATTTTAGGCAACTCGATGACTCACGACGATATTAAAACATTACAGACTCAATTAGATGTTGCCTATAAGGAGATTGCAAACCAGTTACTTGCAAATATTCAAGGCAAAGGAAGTTATGTCAGTAAAGAAGAAAGTGAAAAGTTCACTAACGATTTATTAAATAGCATAACCATTGAAATAGACGAAAGCCAATTTAACTAACTCACCTTGATTGTATTTAATCAGAAATATGCATCGCAAAAACCAATAAAGTCAGGTCTTTCTTTTTGACTTTCGCTCAAACAGCAAAAAATAAGACCTGATAATCATATAAAAAGCTCGTCGAGTATTTAGATACAGTTGTGTTGAACGATCTAGTCAAGCTAATCACTTTGGCGTTATCAGCAGCAACTTTGCATCTTTTCCATCGGTTAACACCGCGATATTACCCTCGGTTGTAACAAATACATCCCGCAAACGCCCAGTTACCTCTGGTAAAACATGAGTCTGGGTAAGTTCACCATTCGCTAAATTAACGCTGTAGAGCTTTTTATCGACCAGCGTAGTGATTAGCACATGCTGTTGTAGTGAGGGAAAAGCTAAATGCTTTGAGCCATAATAAGCCATGCCAGAAGGGGCGATTGAGGGCGTCCAATCAACCGTTGGTTTAGCCATTCCAGGGTATTCTCTAAACGGTGAAATACGTGCTTGTGAGTAATCATCTCCGTTGGTGATCACCGGCCAGCCGTAATTGGTGCTTGGGGTTAAATAGTTTAGTTCGTCGCCGCCTGCGGGGCCGTGTTCGTGGCTAACAATTTGCTGTGTATCGTAATCATAAACCAAGCCTTGCAAGTTACGGTGCCCGAGTGAGTACACAGCATGAGCTGCAGGATTTTTGTGATTAATAAATGGGTTATCGTTTGGTATCGTGCCGTTTAAGTTTATGCGTAATGTTTTGCCAAGTTGACTGGTCATAACCTGTGCTTGCTCACGGTAGTCAAAGCCATCGCCACTTGAAAATAATAAGGTATTATCGGGTAGGACAAGGGCGCGGCCTGAGTAATGTTGTGGTGTGTCTTTATCAGTGGCAACTTTATAAATAATTTTTGGCGTTGAAAATTGCGCACCATCAAACGTAGCTTTGGCAATAACGAGCCTGTTTGCATCAAGCTCACCTTGAGCGTAAGTGAATATAATTTCTTTTGATTCACTGTAATTTGGCGAAAGCACTATATCGAGTAGGCCGCCTTGGCCTGCAACGTATAAGCCCTCGAAATCTAGTTTAACTCGGGTTTGTTGGTTGTTTTTAATGATAACAATATGACCATCACGTTCCGTGACTAACCAGGTATTGTTTGGGAGTTTAACCATGCTCCACGGTGAATTGAGTCCCGTTGCTAAGGTATCAGCAGTGTATTGCTGTTTTGGTAGCTCGGCACTGGCGTTACAAGAAAACGCTAAAAGCGAGAGTAGAGTAATACAACGTAGAGATTGTTTACCCTGCAAGCCTTTGCTACTGTAAGAAAAAAGTTTCATTTTAAGTTGAGATAACCATGTCGTTTTTAACACGTATACTCCCTTCATTTTTAGTTTCTTGGTTACTTACATTTACACTCGCTAGCTTGTTTCATAGTCAATACGTTGTCAATCAATTAGTTAATGTGGGTGTTGTGGTGGGCTTTAATGACCGTGTTAACTTAACCCTTGAAGATTGGCTCGGCATGCTACCGACCTATGGCGCTATTATTGCTATTGCACTTGCCATCGCGTTTTTGGTTACCTGGCTTATTGCTAAAAAAGTTAAAAAACAATGTGCGCAATTATTTGTAATTGCGGGTATTGTGGCGTTTGCTTCGGCTTTAATTGCTATCGAGTCAATTATGAATATCACTATTATAGCGGGCGCAAGAGGCTGGGGTTTTTATATGCAGCTGCTTGCAGGGGCTGTAGGGGGTTATGTTTTTGCTAAGTTGAGCAATGGTTGTCATAGTAAAAATGAATTCATCTAGTTTTACACAGAGATAATCATTAAGGTTTTTAATTATTCCTTAAGATTTAATGCACAGCGGATGCAAAGCTATAGAAATAACCAGAGGCCTCACCTTTGTAGCTTTTCAATTAATTGAGGCTTGAACTTGTTGGTTGGTATTGTCCTTGTTGCATAAAGTCTTCTAAAAACCATGCAGCAAACTCATGTCGGCCTTCTACATCGGCTTTGCTGTAAATATCGGACGCTTGTTGACGAACGGTTTTTTCTTTTGTGCTTCTTAGTGCGCTTATTTCTTTAAAGCTTAAGCCTTTAAGTAACAACATCGCGACTTCTTGCTCACTGCGGGTCAATGTCCACTGTGAAAATTGGGTTTGAATAACGCCGCTGTATTCATGGCGAGCATCCATCATTGCTTGTGATATATTCTTAAGTTCTTTTTTTGAATGCACTAATTCTTGTTTCAGCGCATTAATATTTGCTGTACGCGCACGAATGTCTCTAATTAAGTAAATAGCACAGGCTGCAGAGATAACTACGATCAAGCCTTCGGAAAAAATATGCCACTGCGGCACCCCTAAACGTATATCTGTTAGAACATCAAAAAAATTCAACACCATTATTACCAATAATGTAGCCGCTATTAGCTTATCTCTCATTAAAACCTCTACTATCAATGCATTATAATTACAATGGACAAATGTACCATGCTGTAAATTAAGCTGTTTTTAGGAACGTTACGGCGTATGCCTGATGATTTAACAGCATAAAAAAGTCATGGTTGATTCTATAAAATTAATCAAATGTGAACAAACGAAATGCTGTTAAATTTTACAAAAAAAATGCGTCATTTTTTGCGTATTCAATATACGTTATTTTTCTTCTTTACGGTGACTTTATTAACATTTAATCCTGTGTTTGCTTCGCAAAATTTAGCACCTGTAAGGCTTTCGTCACTCAGTGGTTTTGATGTTGAATTTGCGCCGATTCAAAAAACAGAGTTTATTAACGGGCAAAGTTTAATTGGTGAAGTCAATTTCAAACCTGGGGTCAATTATACGGTGCTGTTTGCGTTTGATGTACAGCAGGTTCGTTACTTATACCCTAACGGCAGCATGGTTGAAAAGGGCGCCACTATTGCAAGTGTTGAGGGCAGTGATGTACACCATTTTTTAGATGCTTATCAATCAGCAAAAGACATGCTCGCTATTGCTAAAAGCCATTACGACATAAACCAACAACACTTAAAAAACAAAATAATAAGAAGTTCTGAATGGGTTGAAATCACAAAAAGCTATTTTGAAGCCAAGCTAAATTTTGAACATATGCAACATCAAATGGCATTTTTAAACATTGATGATAATGAAAACGTGACCTTAGTGAGTCCAAAAACGGGCATTTTAAAACTCACTAATGAGTCGGGAAACCGTGTGATGGGTGACACCGCGTTTGATATTATCGATGCAAGTAGTATTCGCGTTAAGATTAAAGTCCCTCTTAGTTTTACCAACACGTTAGCGCATTTCAAGCTGTCACAAAGTTGCAGCTTAAATATTGAGAGCTATGACAGTATTGCAGATAAATACCATCAAATAGTGTGGGCGTCGCCAAGCTCAAATGAGTGCCAGCTTACACTGGGGCAAACTATCAAAGTCACACCGGTAAATAAATTAACGGGCTTTAAAATAGCAAAGTCAGCGGTGTTTGAATTTGAAGATGTTAATTACATTGCTTTAAAGTCTGGCGATAACCTTGAGTTACTGTCGATTGAGCTCAAGGGTACACAAGGAAAAGACTATGTATTTACTGCCAATAAAAACCTAGATGATCAGCAGGTACTAATTAGCTCGGTAAGTGCGCTACAAGGTATGTTGCTTCACTTAGGGAGAGAGTAAATGTTAAACCAGCTTATTAAGTTTTCACTTACTCAGCGTTTGTTTGTTAGTATTTTTGTTATTGTTGCTATGGCCATTGGTGCTAAATCTTGGTTAAGTATTCCGGTGGATGCTTTTCCAGAAATATCACCCACCCAAGTTAAAATAGTTTACAAATTACCCGGCATGAACGCCCTTGAAATAGAATCGCAAGTAACACGGGTGATTGAAACCGAATTACTGGGTATTCCGTCACAGCAAATGCTGCGCTCTACCACTAAGTATTCTATTACCGATATTACCATTGACTTTGAAGAGGGCACCGACATTTATTGGGCCCGTCAGCAAGTGAATGAGCGTTTATTAAATATTTTGCCCACCTTGCCCAGTAATATTAGTGGCGGCATGGCGCCAATGAGCACGCCTTTGAGCGAGGTGTTCATGTTTACTATAGAAAGTACTCACTTATCGTTGATTGAAAAAAGAGAGCTTTTAGATTGGCAAATTCGTCCATTACTGCGCACTGTAACCGGCGTTGCTGATGTAAATAGCCTTGGCGGCTTTTCAAAAACCTATGAAATACTTCCCAATACTTTATTGATGCAACAGCATCAAGTCAGCTTTGATGAAATGAAATTGGCAATCACGCAAACGAATCAAAACGGTGGCATAGGGCGCTTAGAAAAAGGCAACGATACCTTAATTTTGCGCACTGAGGGCAAATACACCGATATAACCGCCATTGAAAATACCGTGATTAAGTCCACTCAAAATAAGGTTATTCGGTTAAGTGATATTGCCACGGTACATGTTGGCAGTTTAACCCGTTATGGCGCAGTCACTAAAAACAGTGAAGAGGCGGTACAAGGGCTTATAATTGCGCTTAAAAATAGTAATACAGCGCAAGTTGTTGAAGATGTAAAAGATAAACTTCGCACCATTGAAGCGTCATTACCGCAAGGCACAAAAATTAATGTGTTTTACGACCGTTCTAACTTAATAAATACCGCAATTAGCACCATTACTAGCGCACTAGGCCAAGCGATTATTTTAGTGATAGTGCTACTTGCCTTGTTTTTAGGTGATATTCGCTCTTCATTGGTGGTGTCTTTGTCTTTACCTATGTCGGCATTGCTGACATTTATAATGATGAAGCAGTTTGATTTATCGGCTAATTTAATGAGTTTAGGTGGCTTAGTGATTGCCATTGGTATGCTGGTGGACTCATCGGTAGTTATTGTTGAAAACATAGTGAATCGGTTGGCTAATAATCAGCACCTCCCTCGGCTGCATGTTATTTATCGCGCCTGTAAAGAAGTCGCGGCGCCAGTGTTCTCAGGCACAATCATTATAATTATCGTGTTTTCACCGCTATTAATGCTAACAGGGTTAGAGGGCAAGTTATTTACCCCAGTGGCGCTCACTATCGTGTTTGCCATGTTAAGTGCGCTGTTGTTGTCGTTAACGGTTATTCCAATTTTAGCCTCATTGTTATTAAAGAATGAACCCGTAACCCAACCTAAAATGGTCACGCTATTACAAGGTTTTTATACTAAGACACTTGCCCAAGCAATTAAAAAGCCGGTGGCAATAAGTGTTGTATCGGTCGCTGTTTTAGTGCTCAGTGGGGTGTTATTTCAGGGGCTTGGCAAAAGCTTTATGCCCGTTTTAGATGAAGGCGACATTATTGTGCAACTGGAAAAATCGCCGAGTATTTCCTTGCAAGCCTCGCTGGATATCGATAAACAAATTGAAGCCACACTGTTAAAAAACACCCCAGAAATCGTACAAATTGTTGCCCGTACCGGCTCCGATGAACTCGGGCTTGATCCTATGGGGTTAAACGAAACCGATGTGTTTATGGAATTAGCGCCAAAAGATACGTGGCGTTTTGACTCCAAAGCGCTGCTAATCGAGGATATTCGACAAACTCTTGCGCAATTTCCAGGGGTAAATATTGGCTTTACTCAGCCAATACAAATGCGGGTATCAGAAATGCTCACCGGTGGCACCGGTGATATTTCGATTAAAGTATTCGGTAATGACATTGCGACACTTGCCTCATTAGCTGAAAAAATCACTGCACTTGCCACTAACATTGACGGCGCAAGTGATGTGCAAATGGCGCTTATTGAAGGGGGTAAATACGTAAATATTAAACTTATTCCTGAGGTTGCTAGTCAGTTTGGTTTAACCACCGAAGGATTAAGCGATTATTTAAAGTCGCAATTAGAAGGCTTACAGGTATCGGCACTGCAAGAAGGAAACCGCGTGATCCCAATTGTGTTTAATGCACAAAAAGGCGAAAGCGCAGCTCACTTTGAGTTATCGTCAATGAGCGCATTAAAGCAAAAGCTAATTTTAATGCCCGACAACAGCCTACTACCACTTGAAGAGGTGGCTAATATTAGCTTTAAAACGGGGCCATTGTTAATAGAGCGAGAAAAAGCAAAGCGCTTTGCTTCTGTAAGCGTAAATGTGGATAACCGCGATGTGGTTAGTTATGTAAATGAACTGGAAGCTAAAATTAATAGCAGCATAAAATTACCCAGTGGTTTTACCTTGTCGTTTGGTGGCGAATTTGAAAGCCAGCAACGTGCAACACAAAACTTGCTGGTGCTTATTCCGGTGGCATTAATACTGATTTTCATTATTTTATTTACCACGTTTAAATCGTTATCTAAATCAACGCTGATAATTGCTAATATTCCGTTTGCGTTAATGGGGGGAGTGATTGCCCTGTTTATTAGTAATGAATACCTCTCGGTGCCTGCATCGGTTGGTTTTGTTGCTTTACTTGGCGTAGCGGTACTCAATGGTATTGTGATGATCAGCTACTTTGAGCAAATGAAAATGTTTTCTGCCAATGTAACGCAGCGCATTTTAGATGGTGCAAGCAGACGCCTTCGCCCAGTGTTAATGACAGCCACAACCGCAATGTTTGGTTTACTGCCACTGGTATTTGCCACCGGCCCCGGCGCTGAGATTCAAAAGCCATTGGCGATTGTGGTTATTGGCGGGTTAATTACCTCAACAATTACAACACTTTATTTATTACCTATCTTTTATGGTTGGTTGGAGAAAAAACATGGCTGAACAGTTACTTTTTACCCTAAATGTACCCACAAACATAAAAGATGAAGTGGTTGATATATTAATTGGCATAGACTGCATTACCGGCTTTAACTTAAAAAACATTGAAGGCTACAGCAAGGAGCACAGTGAATTTGATATTGCCGAGCAAGTAGAAGGGCATCGCAGCTTTTATCAGTTTGAGGTGCATATATTATTAGCGCAGCTGCAAACAATTAAAACGGCGTTAAGCCCTGTGTGCCAATACACCCCATTAAAATATTGGGTTACGCCTATTGTTGAAAGCGGGCACCTTAGATAGTGTAGTTAGAATTATAGGCTGCTGCTTCGAGCAGCCTCTTTTTATAACTAAATACAAAATAGTTAAAAAGAGGTCACAATATTGCTATAAGTTAATAAAGTCGAAGCCTGCTGCGATGCCCGTACCTACTTCACGTGAGAGCGTCACTTGCTGCATTGACCCTGTAGTTGCGTAATAGCGTGTAACTATATGATTTTTTAATTTGGATTAGTTAAAGAGTAAATCGAAATACAAGGTTATTGAGTTGCTCTGCTATCGCTATATACACATCAAGTACTGACTCTATATTTTTTATATTTGCGGCTAAGGTCGTAATACCAGCTGCTTAGTGTTGGATCTCTGAAACCAATGAACCTATTGTTTTGATGATTTTGTTTATTTTAGTCTGCCCTAATGGTGCTTTTATCCGCAACCTCAGTATTATCACTTGTAGAGTTTGCACTATGCGCAACTTCTTCAATGGCTGCTGTAGGTTCATTAACCGCTGTAGCTATCTACTCAAGCTGATCTCTTTATTTGGGTGCAACTTGACTTCTTTAACAGAATCACTGCTAAAGTAAGTTGCCTATCTATGATATTGTTATTGAAGAGAATGTTAGGGAAGTTCCCTCAATATAAAACGGTTGCATAGTGTGGTGTCTGATGTGCATGTTTATTAGTGAAAATTGAACCTATAAGCTTGATTTATATGTGCAAGGTTTGCGGGGAGCGCATACTTTGTTTAGTAAAGTATTTATAAGATAGTTACCCAACAATCTATAAATATTAATTTTTATGGTTTCTATATGACAATTAAAAACGAGGATGTTATAAGATGAAATTAGTTACGACTATATGTTTTACTTTGACGATGTTATCAGGCTGTATCGTTGTACCAACTAAGGACATGTCAGCAGTCAATAAATGTGAAATATCTTCTGACCGTAAGACATTGAAAATAATTAATGGCTTTGAGGATACCAATACCTACTATTCAATTAGTGGGATATTATTAGTCCCTATTACAGGCGTTGTATCTGGCGCCTATGTAGCAATAAATAATATATATCATCTTGGCGAAGAAAAAATTGTTTGTGGAGCTGCTAAAGAGAGCACATAGCAGAGGCTATAATGCAAAAAAGCTTGTTTAAGTGAGCCTGTAACAGGCTCTTCTTAACCGGTAATGTAAAACTTAAACCACTTGAATAATTTGATCTTGACTCAAACGTGATTTTGGAAGCTTAGCATTATAGTCGGTTTGTGTTTCGTGATAACCAATGACAAGTGCGACTTCACAAATATAACCATCTAACTCATCCGCAAAAAGTTCACTAATTAGCGCGCTATCTACGCCTTCCATTGGTGTTGAATCAATACCTAAGCGCGCAACAGCATGCATAGTATTACCAAGTGCAAGGTAAGTTTGTGTTTTGGTCCATGCGGCATTATTGCCAGATGCGTCAGTATTTAAGTCAACAAATGCGTATGCACCAAAGGCTTGCTCGCGATTTTCTGCTGGCGTACGACCATTGGCGATATCAGTGTCAATCACTTTTGCATAATCTTCTCTGGTGTATTTCGGGTTGTAAGCAAACAAAATAATGTGTGATGCAGTTTTAATATGCGGCTGATTAAATTGAAACTTGTTAGCGAAAGTATCATGCATACGTTGTTTTGCTTGCTCAGACTCAATAACAATGAATTTCCATGGCTGCGAATTAATTGATGACGGAGATAAACGCATGGCTTGATAGATCACAGCTAAATCTTCTGCCGATACACGTTTAGTTGCATCATATTTTTTTGCTGTGTAACGCGCTTCTAAGTCGGTAATAATCGGGTGTGTCATAATTGGTTCCTGTAGCGAATAGCTTTATTTAATCAAAGCCGTTGAATGAGGCAGATGATAGCGCTTGCATTACTTTTGATAAACAGCATAATTATTGAATCATTATCAAATATATTTAGATAATATGCAGATTGACGATTTAAAACTTATTTTAAAAGTTGCTGAATTTAAAAGTATTACCCTTGCAGCTGCAAAACTTGATATGCGTACAGCAACCGCCAGTGCTGCTATCAAACGGGTAGAATCAACATTAGGTGTAGACCTGTTTGTGCGTACAACACGTCACCTAAGGCTTTCTGCCGCAGGGGATCGCTATATCCCACAGTGTGAGCAAGCAATAGCGATACTTGAGCAAGCTCGGCAGAACCTAAAAGGCGAACATGATGAGATTGAAGGTGAGTTAAGGGTTGCATTATCTTCTGATCTTGGCCGTAATTTAGTGATCCCTTGGATTGATGAAATTATGGATAGTTACCCGAAGGTGAGCCTGCGCGCACATATTAGTGATAGTAACGTGGATTTCTACCGAGACTCGGTGGATATAGCATTGCGTTATGGCTCGCCAACTGATGCCAATGTTTACGGATTTAAAATTTGTAATATTCCACGTTTGTTATGCGCCACACCTGACTATATAAAACGCTATGGTGCGCCTATGCACCCAGATGATTTAGCACAGCATCAAGGGTTATTTTATCAACTGCAAGATATTATCAATAATGTTTGGGAATTCACCAATGGGCAAAAAAAATACAAAGTAAAAATGCGAGGCAAGCGCGCCTCTAATGATGGTGATTTAGTCAGGCGCTGGTGTGTTGCTGGCAAAGGGCTTGCCGTAAAATCGGCATTAGATATTGCTGATGATCTACTTAACGATAGGGTAGTTACAGTGATGAATAATTACCAGCATACCTGTGGTGAGCTGTGGTTAATTTGTCCAAGCCGCCAATCAATAACGCCTGCAGTGCGTTTATTACGTGATATATGCAGAGAAAAAACACGTACGATGATAAGCCAACTAATTGATAAAGGTATACTTGAACCTAGTGTTCTGGAAAATTAATTACCTAACACACTCTGCAATAAAATCAGTCAATTCAACATCAAAAGGGATTGACTATTTTTTTGCAGAGGCATTTTTATTTATATTTTCTACGATTTCGTTTAAAGATAATTCCTTCAACGTTTTTTGATTCAAATAAAAAAGCCCGAACTGTATACAGCTCGGGCTAGTTGGTTGGGATATCAAATTTTATAAAGGTGAGCGGTTTATTATAGTATTCACTTTGCTATGAATTGATTCACCATCTACCAGCGCTTCTTTTCCACGCCATTTACGAATTAATCGTTTAGCATCTTCTAGTGCGACATATTGACATGGGATCAGGATCAGCGTGATCACCGTGGCAAATAACACACCAAAGGCCAATGATACTGCCATTGGGATGACAATTTTAGCTTGTAAGCTGGTTTCCATAATGATTGGTAACACGCCAATAAAGGTAGTGATTGAGGTGAGCATAATCGCTCTAAAACGACGTGCACCAGCTTGCATTACTGCGTCTTTTATTGCTACGCCATCAGCACGTGCTTTATTAACAAAGTCCACCATTACTAATGAATCGTTCACAACAACACCGGCTACAGCAATGATCCCGAAAATTGATAAGCCACTCATTGTCATGCCTAAAATCATATGGCCAAACATGGCACCAATAACCCCAAATGGGATCACTGACATAATAATCAATGGTTGTGAGTATGAGCGTAGTGGGATTGCCAATAACGCGAAGATAATCATCATTGAAAGTGCAAAATCACGCACTTGCTCAGCAACGCTATCCATTTCTTCTTGAATACGTCCAGCAACACTACTTTGTACGCCTGGGTAGTTCTTCAGTAGTGCCGGTAAGTACTCATCACGTATTTCTTCAGCAATGGCAAAAGGTTCAACTTGGTCGGTATCAACCGCAGCCCATACGTTAACAGTACGCTTTGAGTTTTCGCGGCGAATACGGTTTACACCATCAACCAGTTTTACATCGGCAATTTCAGCCAAAGGTACTTCTGCGCCACTAGGTGTAATGATACGAGCACTGGCGATATCGCTGATCGAGTTACGAGCTTCTTCAGGGTAGCGGATCATTACTTTCACTTCCTCGCCGTCACGTAGAATACGCTGTGCTTCAAGGCCGTAGTAACTAAAGCTGACTTGTGAGGCAACATCGGCAAGGGTTAAACCCATGCTGTACGCCAGTGGTTTTAAGTCAAGCTGTACTTCATCTGTAGCGCTTTGCATTGAGTCATTTACATCACCCACACCTTCCATGGTGTTGAGTTTTTCTTTAAGTTTTGCTGCTACTTCTTTTAATTGTTTGGCATCCTTTCCTTCTAGGCGGAAGCTCACATCACCGTCGTCTCGACCACCATTCATAATACTGTCTTGAATGGTTAGTGTTTTCACGCCAGGTAAAGGAGGCATTTGTTCACGCCATAGTGCGCTCAATGCAAAGGTATCGATAGGGCGTAACTCAGGATCAATTAATACTGCCATAATACTGGCATCGGTACGTCCACGTAAGCTAACTGAAAGATCGCGTACCATGGCTGTGCCATATTGCTCTTTAAGTTGTTTATCAACATTGATAATAACTTGCTCTATTTTTTGAGCAGTTTCTAGGGTTGCTTGTTCTGACGATGCTAAGTTCATTTCGACTGAAATACGTGGAAAGTCATGAGGAATTTTAGGGTTCGCTACAAACTTCACTAAACCACCGGCAAACATCCCAGCACTGACAATTAATACACAAATAAAACCAATAATTACGGTATAACGATAATGAATACAATGACCAATAAATGGCGTGTAATAGTTATCAACAAACCGTTTTAAACCGCCATCCATCACTTTACGGAGGCGATGTAATGGGTTTTTCGGATTTGGTTCTCGGTGTTTCATTGCTGCTATGTGGGCTGGTAAAATAAGTTTTGATTCAATCAGAGAGAAAATCAAACACAGAATAATAACCCCGCCAATGGCTTTTGAAAACGCAGCACCAGGGCCACTTGCTAAAGTTTGCGGTAAAAAAGCGGCGATGGTAGTTAAGACACCGAAGGTGGCAGGCATTGCGACGCGTTTAACACCACGTACTACGTTATCAAGAGAGTGGCCATGTTTTTCAATTTCAGCACTGGCTGATTCACCTACGACGATGGCGTCATCAACCACAATACCTAGCACTAATATAAAGGCAAATAGTGATGCTAAGTTGATGGTGACATCTAAAAAGCCCATCGGCATCATTAAAAACGCGCCTAGGAATGACACAGGTAAACCCATCATTACCCAAAATGCTAAGCGTAGGGGTAAAAATAGCGCAAGTACCACCATAACCAATAGACCACCCCACACCATGTTGTCGATCATCATGTCTAATCGACCCTCTAGGTAGTAGGTTAAATCGACAATCGGCGTGAGTTTAACACCCGCTGGAAGTTGACCTGCTTTATCATTAAGGTACTGCTTAAGAACTTTTGCAACTTTGGTAATATCTTGATCTTTTGAGGCATTTACTTCAAACGACAAGGAATTTTTACCATTGTATTTAGAGTATTGTAAGCCTTCTGCAAAGCCATCGTTAATGGTTGCTACATCGCCTAAATACACTTGTGCACCATCAGGTAGTAATATTAATGGCAGTTTGGCAAATTCATCCCCTCGATAAGCTTGTTTTTCAACCCGCATCGAAATATAGCCGTTTTCAGAGCGAATCTGACCTGCAGACATATTGGCTGAAAAAGCACGCACTGCATTCGCAATGTCTCTAAAAGTTAAACCATACTCACGAAGTTTATCAGGGCTAACTTCAATACCAATTTCATAATCAAGGCCACCATTAAATTCAACTAAGTTAATTTGTGGCAGTGCTTGCAGTTCGTCTTTGATATTGTTGCCAAGTTCTTTGAGCTGATAATTGCTCATGTCACCGTATAAGGCGAGGATCATTACTTCTTGCTCAAACTTATCATGGCGCACAATAGGACGCTCCATGTCTGCAGGGAAGGTGTTGATTGCATCAACCTGCATTTTTACTTCATCGAGCACTTCTTTAGTATCATATTTTTCTTCAATTTCGATCCACGCTTGAGAATAACCGCGGTTTGAATAAGTAATCTTCCGTTTAATACCCTCTAGGCCTTCGAGAGCTTCTTCTACCTTGATGGTAATGCCTTCTTCTACTTCTTGTGGGGCAGCACCTGGGTAGACAGCTTGGACGCTGATCCAGTTATTTTCAAATTGTGGGAACATTTGTTTGCGAATAGAAAACGCGGTTAAAATACCACCCACTAAAATAAAAATCATTAATAGGTTTGCTGCAACAGGGTTGCGAGCAAACCAGGCAATTAAGCCTTTTTCGCTATGGATGGTCATGCTCTATTCCTCTTTCAGTGCAAGTTGAGTTGCAGCTGCAGGCTTATCAGAGTCATTTAGCTTTACTTGCATGCCTTCGGTTGGGAAATCTAAAGCCGAGGTGATCAATTGCTCACCATCATTTAAGCCTTGTGAAGCGATGACCATGCCATTTTGCTCTCTAATAATATTAAGAGGTTTGAACGAAAGGGTTAAATCATCATTCATTACCACTATTTTACCGTTTTTCACTAAGTGATGAGGAACGATAATCGCATTATCAAGCTCGCGGCCAGAAATGGTCGCATTGATATAAGAGCCAAAGCGCAGCGGTTGCTCACTGGCATAAGGTGTATTTACTTGCGCCACTAAATAGCTCATACGACTTTTTTGATCAATAACACCTTCGCTGCGGACAATTTTTGCCTGCCAAGTAGTTGGCTTACCAGCATAGTCTGCACTGAGTGTTACATTCGCGCCGATACCGCTATCGATTAGGTATTGTAATTCTTTATCTGCCACAGGAAGGCGAATTTCAGCCACTAAGGTTGAACTGAGAGCGCCAAATTGGCTTCCAGGATTAACTACGCTGCCTAAACTAATTGCACGTTCAGAAATAATCGCATCATAAGGCGCTTTTATGTATGTGCGCTCTAAATTACGTTTTGCGCGTTTTTCAGATGCCTGTGCTGCACGGTAACGCGCTAGTTTTTCGGCTAATTGTGGTTTGCGTAAATATAATTGAGATGGGATCATTTGATTTGAATCGTCTTTTATTCGATCCCACTCTGCCTGTGCTACATGAGCTTGCGCTCGCTCAATTTCTAGATCAGAGCTGGCTTGCGCCATGCCTGCTTGGGCTTCAATTAACGCAGCTTCATAATCATTTGGATCTATTCGTGCTAGAATATCGCCTTGTTTGACAAATCCACCTTGCACAAATTGCTCAGAGACAAATACCACTTGACCGCTTACTTGCGCAACCAGTGGGGTGTGATCTTTTGCTTTTACTACACCATACGATTTTACGTCTAGCGTAATTGCATCAAGGTGAACTGCGCTAACTGATACCAGAGGGCGTGTATCTTGTGCTGGCTTTTCTTCTGGCGGTTGTTTCATTGCTGAAAACGCAACCGCAAGACCTACACCGGCGACTAATACGGCAATAGGTAGAATTATTTGTTTTTTAGTAGCCACAGGGCTTTCCTCATAATTAGGTGACACAGCAATTATAATGAATAAAGTGTTTACAAGGCGTATTAAGATGTAACAAGTCATTACACAATTAACAAATTAGCGAAATAGATTACAAAAGGGGCAAAGATGAATACATCACCAATGGCGTGTCGACTCGGGTGTGGGGCTTGTTGTATCGCACCAAGTATTAGCTCACCGATTCCGGGGATGCCTAATGGCAAAAAAGCAGGAGAGCGCTGCATTCAGTTAGATAACAACAATTTATGTAAGTTATTTGGTGATGAAAGGCGGCCAAAAGTATGCAGTGATTTTAGTGCGACGATTGATGTGTGTGGAACAACGAATGCGCAAGCGCTGCAATTAATTACCGAGCTTGAACAAATGACATAAAAAAACCGCATCTTAAAAATGCGGTTTTTATACATATTTTTTATTTACCAGCTATAAGTTGCAGTTAGTGTGTATTGCTCACCGCGCCCAGGTGTGCCTGGAATTTCCTCAAACGATTCATCCCAAAGGTTATCTGCTGCTAAAGTAATAAAGAAGTTTTGCAGTATCGGTGGCGTTACTTTTAACGTCAGCTGAGTAAACAAGGCTTCATCATCAGAGCGTCGCAGCGCATTTTTATGCTGTTTACGCCATTCATTATCAATCCGAAACTCTAATATATCCGTCGGGCTCCATACAGCACCAAGAGTTAAACGGTGATCAGGGAAGTTTAAGGCATAAAAGCTTGCATCGACGTCTGGCGAGCCATAGGTTTCTGATTTATGGAGGTAGGTGTAACTGGCTATAATTTCAGTATTTTCAAATTGCTTAGTGGCTAAAAATTCAAGGCCAGCGGTATCAATATCAACCGGTTCTGCAAAACGCGCTGAGGTTGAATCAAAGCTAAATGTCCAGTCAGTTAAGTTATTATCTTGGCGGTAAAAAATAGCCGAATTAAGCTGCCAACTTTGTTGTTCTAGTAATAAACCCAGTTCTAAGTTTTTGGTGGTTTCACGCTCAAGGCTATAATTACTTCTAAACAATCCACCAGAGTCATTGCCACCAATAGCAGTATAACCTGCAACTTGACTGGCCTCAGCGTAGGATAAATAAAATGTCCGCTCAGTGGCGTTACTATTAATTGTATTGAATGTGATATCACCTATCAGCGACAATTGTGAGTCATCGCGGTTGGTATCATCGAAGGCTGCGCCTAAACGCACTGTTAGCTGCTGATTGTTCTCAAGAGCCATAGTGTATTCTGGCAATACACTGATTTTATAATAGTTACGCGAAGTAAAGTTATTCTCAAGCGTGGTTGATTCAATGGAATCTTCAATAAATTGTGCTGAGTAGTTTAGTGAGAACACATCGTTTTGAGCATGTCGCCCAGAGATGGCGAATGATTTAACTTCTGTTTCGTGAAAAGCTTGAAACGCGCTTGGGTTTTCACGAGAGTAAATATAATGGTCGTTATTTTTTCGATAATAAGCTGATACTTCAAACTCACTGTTTGTTGCATAACTTTGTTTATGGTTAAGCATTAACAGTTGCGTTTCTAAGTCTTCTGTTTCATTCACGCCAAATGGGGTATAGAGGTTCGGCCAGCCAAAAAATTTCTCTTGTGAGCCAAAAAATAAATCAGTTTGTGAATCTGCACTCGTTAATTGCACACGAGCTGTAGCGCGATTAAAATCATGATCGCCAAAATCAATTGAGCCATCGCTTTGTGAATGAGAATATTCCCCTTCAAAACCTAGGCGCCAATCGGCGATTGTATCTAAAGGGATACTTTTACCAGCATGAATACTCTGTAAATTAAAGTCGTTAGTGCCGACACCTACAGATACACTGCCACCAGTGGTAATTGGCTTCCAACCAAACGACACAGTACCTACTGAGCTATTTACACCGTAAAGTGCATTATCAGCACCGGTCAATACACTTGCGCCAGTGAGCATTTGTGGTGCAATAGGAATTTCTGCAAAATAATGGCCTGATTGCGGATCGAGTAAAGTAGCACTGCCGACTCTAAAACCGGTGTTTTCAAAGATACCGCCACGAATAGTAACATCAGCTTGTGCTTCTGCCATGTTACGTGATTGCAAATCAACACGAGGGTCATACTCTAAATTTGATATAGGTGAGTCAAAGGTACCCACAGGTAACGTATTTGCTGTAGGTGATACCTCGATTGTTATTTGCTCAATGGTTGTCGATTCTTCAGAGTCATCTGCCGCATAAGCAACATTTGATATGCTGGCAAGTACTAAGGGTATGATAAGGTGCGAGGTACGGTTCATGTTGTTTTTCTCATATTCTTTATGTGCGATTGCGCTATAAATTAAAGTCGTAACACTTTTTTATAGCGTGATAAAATAGCAAAATTAAACAGTCACGATTTTTGGCGCTATTGTACATTAATTCGAAAAAACTGCATTTGATAATCATTCTTAAAATGAAAGCATTACACTGTCTTTGCTTGTTAAATATATTAGGTCCCTCTATGAATGAAAAACAACCAGCTGACTTTTATGCTCGCCAGCAAACTATTTATTTTGCGGGAGGGTGTTTGTGGGGCGTGCAAGAGTTTATGAAGCACTTACCCGGAGTAGTTATTACAGAAGCAGGGCGGGCTAATGGTACAAGTGATAATACACAAAGTGAGTACGATGGTTATGCAGAGTGTGTCAAAGTCATTTTTGATACTGATGCTGTCACGGTTAATAAACTAATTGATTATTTCTTTGAAATTATTGACCCATACAGTATTAATAAGCAAGGTGATGATATGGGTGAAAAATACCGCACAGCTATTTATAGTGAAGAGCAAAGTCACTTAACGTTAGCAAGCGATTATATCAGCCAACGAGATGATGCCGACAAAATAGCTGTACAGGTTAAACCGCTAACAAATTATGTCCCCAGTGATGCTGAGCACCAAGACCGACTAACTAATCATCCAGATGATTACTGCCATATACCGCTAGATTTACTGCATAAATATAAAAAAGACTAGGGCGTGTAGACCTTTCGTGGTTGATTTTGCTGCAGTATGTTTGGTATTTAGGCAAGGCAAAGGCTATGTAGTGTGGTTGTTCCAATGAATAGGCGATTACGCAGCATAAAGGCCAAATACGCTCTGCATGAAAGATTTTGACAAGGGGGAATTGACTCTTTGTCACTTATATTGATGTAAGTAAAGGGCGTGAGCAAGACGCCGTAACCTTGCTCGATTTTTACTTATTCTTACATGGATGTAAGCTAGTTGAATAACCTAGGAGCAGTTATCGATCCCGCTCGATTACAAATCTCGCGCCGCGATTAAATTGCCCCTAGATTGAACAAATTTTAATTCTGAAAGTTCTATACGCCCTTAATAATTTAGCTCTATTTTAGTTTTTCTGGTGGAAAACCACTTAAAATTGTTGCAACGGCTTCTTGCACTGCTTTGTTACGCTCTTCAGGTGTTTGTTTCTTCTGAAGGCGACCTTCACGAGCACCACGCCAAACAAGCTGGTTAGAGGCACGGTCAACAACATCAATCACTAAAGTGCCCACATCATATTCATGGGTTGTTGTTTGCGTGTTATAACCCATGCCCCAGTAGTTCCAACGTGCACCGTAACCTACATTAAATGTATCAACGTCAACTTTAGTATCAACAGAGGCATGATAGTTAATTAATACATCTGCTGATGCTTCATCGGCAGGTGTCATACCGTTTGCTTGTAATTGTGCATTTACCGCTTCACGCACACGTTTTTCCATCAATGGACTGATTTGATAGTTACCAGCGTCAGCCAAGGTCGCTTGTGGAAACCAAGCAAATGTTTTGTAGTTACCAAAGTCCACAGATTTGTCGTAGTCAATATCAGGCGTTTTTGCACACGCTGCTAGTAGTAATACAGCAGCTGCAATTAGTATATTTTTCATGGAGTTTGCTCCTTGGCAAATTTAATTACTATTCGTTTGATAACATAACATAGAATTAATTCAAGGAAATGTTATTTTTTACTTGTAATTTGTGTACAAAGTAGATGTTGATCAGTCTAGTCGTCCTTGACTGAATGATGCATTAATTTACACAAACGTGGCTATTGTCTTATTCATGCTCTACTTCTATCCAATCCTTTTCATCTACCCAGTTCTGGGCGCCGTCTTTAACGGAGCGAATTGGCACAATATAATCACAGCTAATTTGTGGTTTCACCGAGGCAAATATTGGCACAAAGCCAAAGCTGAGTGCGGTTTCTATAATTGCTTTTTGATTTTGCGGATCGATATCGGCCGCTTCATCAATATAAATCGGGATGCGGTATAAGTTTTGCTCTTGGTCGCTTAATAAGTAGCGGATAAACAACATGCCGCATAATAATTTTATGGTGATACGCGTACCGTTTGAGCCAGCCGAATCAATTTTTTCAAAATGCTCGGTTTCGCCTGCACGGTTTACTACTTCAAAGCGAATATCAAATAAGTCAGTAAGGGTTAAACCGGCTTTATCAGAGGCAAGTTTAATTAAGTGATCTTTTGCTTCGTTGACAGCACTTTCACTGTAGGGTTCTTGGCTGAGTAAATCCAGCGTATCACCTTGTTCAAACTGATTTGAGGTACTGATGATGGTATCAATACTATCAACCAACATTTTGCGTGGTATCACGTTAATTTTAAATGCTTGTAAGTTTGAAATACGATGCTGACTAATGCCTTTATTGAAGCTGTTCATTTCACGGCGCAGTCTGTCTAAATCTTCACGCAGTCCCTTAATCGTCGCGGCTACTTCTGTGAGTGCAACTCGGGCTTGGCGTTCAACCGCATCACGTTCGTTATCAATATTATGGAACGCGGCAATCAATTTCTGGTATTTACTAAACTCGTCGTTTTCGTTATCAAATTTGGTAATACCGGCATTGTAAATATGCAAATAGGTATTACGAACGTTGATATCAAAATTACGCAGCTCTTGGCAATCTTTATTAAAGTGATGAACTAAGTCACTGAGATTATCAAAGTCAATTTGCACATCAATCATATACGGGGTGACTTTACCGCTATATAAATCCAGCGTGTGGTCAATTCGTTCAGATTTCACTTGGCGTAGGCGCTCGGCTTGGCGTGAAATTAAATCTTTTTTCGATTTAATAATCGAGCGTCGATCACTAATTGAACCGCTGTTATTTTGAATATCTTGTAAGTAGCTATCAACTTGCTCGCGTTCAGCCAATAATTGCTCTTTTAAGAGTGTTTGTGCATCAATAGATTGCAGCATAACCTGGAATTGTTCAAAGCGTTTAAGTGCGCTTTCTGCCGCCATGAGTTCATCGTATAAGGCATCTTTTTCTTTTTGTTTGTCGGCCACATTTGCGGCCACATCACGCTGTTGCTTAAATTCATTGAGTGACTGTTCAAGGGCGTTGAGTTGCGCAGTAAGTTGCTCTTTATTTTCACCGCTTTGCATCTGCACCGGTGAGAGTTTTTTCAGCTTGATGGTCGCGCCTGGCAGGGTGAGCACGCCGCCTTTCACGTTATCTGATAATTGCTCTAAAAATGCACCAAAGGCATCTTCGTCAGTGATATCTATATCACCATTACTGGTGGTGGCAAATGACAGAATGTCAGGGTTTAGAATACGCGAGATCTCTTCAACTTCTTTAAGTGATAAATCCTCGCGCATACGGGTAAATAAATTAAACTCAAGATTTTTAAGCTGTAGCTTTAAGCTTTTGATCTGCTTTTGTGTTTCACTAATACGGTAATCAAGAGTATGCAGGCTTTGCCCTTGTGCACTGTTGATAGAATGCGATAGTGACTCGTAATCTTGCTTTAATTGACCAAGGCTTACTTTTAAGGTTGCCATGTTAACCAATTCAAATTCAGATTTTAGAGCACCAAAGTCTAAAAACCATTGCTCTATTTGTGTTTGCCTGCGTTCAATATCGCGCGATTGTTGTACATAAAGTTGTTGTTTTTGTTCAAACTCGTGCTTTTCGTGTTCAATGTCTTCAAGGGCAACATTAAGCTCGCTCAATTGCGCCTCTTGGTAGCTATCAAAATCGATTAATGCTTGGTCAATTTTGGGGGCGTATGCGGCTAATTTACCTTTGAGTACGGTTTGGTTTTCAAGCATAGATTCAAGGGCGCTGATAGGCTCTTGCATCGACTCGAGTGCTTTTAGCTCACGTTTTGCGCGGTTTACTTTATCAAAGGAGCGACGCCATACTTCATAAAAATCGACCTTTGAGTTTGACATGTGGCGTTCAAATACGCGTAACATAAAGCGCTTTACGTCGGCAGCGCCTAATTTATGCAGGTTCAAAATACGGCGGAAAATTTCTTTATAAATTGCCGAATCTTGCACGTTGTTAAGCGGGATCATCTTTAAGTTAATGTCGCCATCAAATGGCGTGGCACCACCCGTTAATAGTGCGTTGAGCTCTTGCGCTTTAAGCTCGATAGGGTTAAAGCCTTGCTCTTTTAAATGATTAAACAGTTTAGTGAACTTAATGATGGTTTTACCTTGAGTATACTGCTCAAGATCAAGCTTGCCTTGGTAACAAAAAAACTGATGCGCGTAACCGGCAATTTTACCAAGCCCAGCTACACCAATCACCACCGGGCCATGGGGTAGGTCGGCTTCGAGTAAAATATAGGATTGATCTGACGAAAAATAAAATTTACGGGTTTCGTCTAAATCATGACCGTCCCATTCTGTTAGGCGTAAATCATTAATAAGCGGAAATTGCAGAGCATTGATCACCGAGCTTTTACCGGTGTTATTTGGTGCACAAATTGAGCTGCTTTTATCAAGCGGGATCACACATTTGGCATAACCGGCGGTGTTTAATAATGCCAGCTTACTGAGGCCGTATAGGTTTTTCATTATTCGTCCTCTCCAATATAGGTTTCTTCGTTTACTTCCATTAAGGCATCAATATAACGGTAGATAGGTGCTTGCAGCATAAAGCCGCCTTCTACTTCACGGGCAAGGCCAAGTCGAATCATGCGTAAGTACACGTCTTTACGTAGGTCTGATCCTGAAAAAATTTCGAGTTGATCAAATAAGTGCTTGTTCATTTGCACTAAAGTTTGCATCAGTTCTAAATCATTCACTTCATCAAATAAGGCACGCATTGGGTCTTTACCTGAGTTTGCATAGTGCTCAATTAAGATATAAATGGTTAAGGCAATCGCGCGGGAAATTTTCCCCATATTGGGTGTACTTTCATCACTGGCAAAGTAATAAAAACCACGGCTGTCATGTTGTAAATCGTGGCCAAGGGCGCTGAATAATGCGCGGTAATGATCAATTTGTTGATCAAGCTCTTGCCACATTACGGTGTCTTGTTCGCTAATGTGATAGCCGGTGACTAATTTTTTATTAATTGCTTGTAGATGACTAAGTTCATCTAAATTTATCTGTGTCATAACGGTTACTCATCCACTGTTGGTGTTCGCTGAGAGTCAACAGGCTTAGAATTAAAAGGGAAAAGAGAAAAATGTTGCCCGGCAATTTTCACGCGCATTTTTTCATCGCTTTGATTGATTTCAATATCGGTGTCACTTACCAGCTTTTGATATAAAAACAGCATTTCATCGGCTTCAAGGTCGGGGTAGCTTTGCTCTAAAAAGGTCAATAATGGTTGTGGCTTTTTACGTTTAGCATTGAAGCGTTTTTTAAAGTTTGCTTTAACATTATTGTAATCTGGAATATTGGGCGTAACAAAAGCAGGCACATCTTGTTGATCAGGAAGTTCGTATTCACTGTGTTCAAACTCAACAAGTGCAGCCATATAAGCGACCATATGGCGCTGTTGCCCCAATGAGAACCGCTGCGTGTCAGAGACAAAATGTGGTTGTACGGCGCTGAGCATATTATCAACGCCATTTTTACGTACTAAACCAAGTACTTTAGCTGCTTGACGAGTGATCATATTATTACGGCGCAACTCTTCACGCAGTGGCATTAGCATATCGGCACTTTTACGCAGGCTTTCGCGACCAACTAAATGCATTTCTAAAATTCGGGTACGTAATCGTTCAAGCATGCGTTTATCTTGATAAGCTTTACCGCTGCGTTCAATATATTCGATTTGCGTACTGATTTGTGTTTCGATGGTATTAAAACAAGCATGAAAATCGCCACGAATATCAACCATTTCAAGCATTGGTTCAATGTATTCATCAAACGCTTCAATCACCGCTTGATAACGCTTTTGTAATGATTGCACCGCATTATTAGCTTTTGCTTGTTCTACAATATTTAAAATGGCATTTTCGTTGTGGGCAAATAATTTCATTATTTTACGCACCCGATCATCCATAATGCGGCTAAAACGGCGCATCTCGTCGTAGTCTTCAATACTACCGGCATTGTCTAAACGGTTACCCAAACGGGCTAAATCTTCAACCAGCACGCTAATTTCTTGCGCCAAGCCTAAATGTTCTTCCTGCAATAAAAAAGTGGCAAAATCTGCAATTGCACGGTTAATTTCAAGTTGTGACGATTTAGCCAAGGGAATAATAATATCTTGGTTTAAAAGGCGGTTGGTTTCTTTGTAAATGCGCTCATTTGACCACGTAGGTTGTTTTTGTTTGATCGCATTTTGCACGTCTTTTAGGCTGAAATCAGCCATTTTAAAACGTTTAAATAGCAGCTCTAACATTCCCCAGTGCTCTGTTAGGGTATTTAGCAACTTTTTAGCTGGGATCATAAAACTCCAAAAATCCTAATTTATCTTGTAAAGACGGCTTGTTAGGCCTCAGCGATTAGTCGTAGAAAAGCAAATTGACAATAGTTTTACACATTCTTTGGTGCTAGACTGCGCGCCGTGTCGTCCTGCGGCTCATAACATACAATTTTTACATTTTTATAAAGGTTGTTCAAACACCATGGTAACTGCAATTATCCTAACCCTGATAACGCTAGCATTCGTGCTCATCGTTATAGAGGATATTATCCATGTAAACAAGGCCAAAACCACGCTTTTCTTTGGTACTTTATGCTGGATTATCTTATTTATCTCGCCGCTTCACGGGCAAAGCCCCGAAAACGTACAACATCAACTTGACCACAATATTTTAGAGATTGCCACACTCTGGTTGTTTTTAATGGCTGCAATGACCTTTGTAGCCTATTTGAACTCCAAAGGTTTTATCCAAAATATTGTGCATAAGATAATGCCCAGTGCTATTAGCGAACGCAAACTGATGTTTTTGATTGGCGGGTTCTCCTTCTTATTTTCGTCGATTTCAGACAATATCACAGCCACATTAATTTCCCTTGCGGTGGTGATGTCGTTAAAACTCGATCCGAAAAAGCTAATTAAATACGCTACGCTTATCATCTTTAGTGTGAACTCGGGCGGAGTGTCGTTAATTACCGGTGATGTTACTACCTTGATGATTTTCCTTGATGACAAAGTTACCATTGGTCACTTGCTATTGTTGGTTGTGCCTGCGTTATTTAGCGTGGCGCTATTGGCCATTATGCTGTCATTTGGACTCAACGGCCAAGTTGAGTTTACCAAACAAGAGGACCGTCGCATTGAGAAAACAGATATCACTATTGCAGTGATTTTCTTATCAACGATTGTCGGGACATTAACGTTAAGCGTGCTTTATCATGTGCCGCCTTTGTTAACTTTCTTATTTGGTTTGTCGTTGATGTTTTTAGTAGCGCAATTTTTAATGCGCAAAAAAGATGTGAATAAAAAAATCATCGATTATATTCGCGAAATAGAATACGACACCTTACTGTTCTTCGTTGGCGTATTATTACTTGTAGGCGCCCTGAAAGAAGTCGGTATGCTCAGTAAGTTCACTCACCTTTACGAGTTAATGCCAGCACAATACGCTAATTATTTAATGGGTATATTATCCGCTGCGGTTGACAACGTACCGCTAACGGCTGCGTTACTTAAAGCTGAAATAGTGATGAGTCCACAACAATGGTTGTCGTTTACGTATGCAACTGGAGTGGGTGGGTCCATGCTTATTATTGGCTCGGCTGCCGGTATTATCGCTATGAGTAAAGTAAAAGCGCTTACCTTTATGAGTTATTTACGTATGTCGGTGTATTTATTAATCGCTTATACAATTGGTTATATGGGATCGTATTTAGCAGGTAGTTTTATTTAATTGCTTTTATTATTTAAAACAACTTGACAGCTAGACGTCTAAACGATAACTTTCAAAGCCCGCTTAATAGCGGGTTTTGTTATTTAATTGCTAATAATTTACGTAATTAATCTAACATTCAGAAGAGGTGCGGTACTTAGGTACTTAATGTTAGGCGACGTATGCCTGTAATCATTAAGGAGGGAAGTACTCGCCGAGGAAAGCAACTGGACGTCACAGTGGTTTTTCGGTTTATGGGGCTGAATCCTCAAAACTGTCACCAATTAGGTGGAGAGCTTCTGGCAGTGGACTTTTCTTATCGAGCACCCCCTTGCCAAGTTCTTCTTGTTTTATCGTGGTATGAATGCCACAAAAGGAGACGACATGAATACCCAATTAGCTGCAACTAACTTGCAACAGTCAGCACAAAATCAAAAATCAGACTACGTAGTCGCAAAGTTCGGTGGCACCAGTGTGGCTAACTTTGAAGCGATGAGCCGTTGCAGTGAAATTATTGTAGCCGATAACAACGTACGAGTAGTGGCCGTTAGTGCCAGCGCAGGAGTGACTAATCACCTTGTGACCTTATGTAAAAAAGATTTATCAGCAGAAGAGCGCAATGAGAACATTGCTGGCGTTATTGCTATTCAAGAAGCTATTTTAAATGAGCTGTCATTGGATGCTGATTTAGCTCATGGCTTTGATGAAACCATTAAAGCTTTTAAGTCACTTGCCAGTGAGCCACTAAAATCAAAGCAACAACATGATGAGTTATTGAGCTTTGGTGAGCGTTTATCATCCTATTTATTTACTCAGGTACTGCGTTTAAATGGCTTAAATGCGGTGCGTTTTGATGTGCGACAGGTATTAAAAACCGACAGCCAGTTTTCTAAAGCAACCCCAGATGTAGCTGCAACAGCAATGGCCGCAAAAGAGCATTTAATTCCGTTATTAGCTGAACAGGTTATTGTAACTCAAGGCTTTATAGGCAGTGACGCGCATGGTCAAACTACCACACTTGGTCGTGGTGGTTCAGATTACAGTGCGGCATTACTGGCCGAAGCTATAAACGCTAAAAGCGTGCACATTTGGACTGATGTCGTGGGCATTTTTAGCACCGATCCGCGCTTATGTGCTAAGGCTACGCCGATTGCGCGTTTAAGTTTTGATGAAGCAGCCGAAATGGCTACCTTTGGGGCGAAAGTATTACATCCGGCAACTATCTTACCTGCGAGCCGCAGCCATATTAGTGTGTTTGTTGGTTCTAGCCGTGAGCCTGGACGTGGTGGTACCTGGATCGAACGTGAGAAATCACAAATCCCCGGAATTCGTGCTGTCACGCAGCGTAAAAATCAAATATTGTTAACCTTAAAAAGCCCTGAAATGCTTTTGGCTAGTGGCTTTTTAGCTCACGTGTTTACAATTTTAAGTGAGTTTAATATCTCGGTTGATTTGGTAACTACCTCTGAGATAAGTGTTGCAATTACTTTAGATAATGCGCCAAATGCCTCGCGTCCTGAGCTTGATCAAGAATGCCTTGATAAGTTAGCGGAGTTTTGCCACGTGTCGGTTGAGAACAATTTAACCTTAGTGGCATTAATTGGTTCACAAATTCAATTACGTCAGCAAGAAATTAACTTAATGAATGTATTAAGCGATTTTAATATTCGCTTAATTTGTCATGGCGCAAGTAAACATAACCTGTGCTTTTTAGTGGAGCAGAGCGAGTCAGACTTTGTTGTGCAAGCGATCCACAGCCGTTTATTAGAAGTTCAAAACGCCGCGTAATTGGGCGGTAGAATTTACCACAGAGCACTGCCAGTCAGTGCTCTTGTCACTTACCACACTAATATCAAACTCATGATATTGACAACTCAGCGCTGTTAAATTTGCTCGCTCAAGTTCAGTAAATACATTAGGGCTGAGTAATTTTGCAATTGGTTGGCTGGTGGCTTTGGCAAGTGCTTCTTTTAAGGTCCATATTCTAAAAAATCGTTCTGCGCTTTGCTGATCTTGCGTTATTAAATTTACCTCATCAAGATGATAAAAATGCTTAGCGAGCTTTGCAAATGGGCGCTTCAGGTTTATTTTTTCAATATCAAAACCAAATTCAATTCGTTCTAAATTTAATGCAGCACCCACAAAACCATTAGAGTGGGATAAACAACTACGCAATACAGTGTCACTGTCAGTTATATGTAGCAGTAATTTACTGCTTTGCTGGTCAAATTCAGAGCTAATATGGTTATTTGCTAGCTCACGAAATTGTGGCATCGTTTGCTTTACCAAATACTTAAGCAGTAGCCGAGTGGCTAAATATTCTTGCTTGGCTTTGTAACTTTTTCTACGGGTGATAACCGTCAGTTCAAACGGGCTTAATAGTGCGTTTAAATCAAATTCATCAACATTTAACTGCTGGGCGTCAAATAATAAAATAGTATTCGCATTGAACGGCTGCACGCTGTGTTTGGTGATAACGAGTTGCTGTTGAAAAAATAACGCAGGCATAAAATCCACAATTAAAGTGATAAAAGAACAAACATGTTTATATTTTGTGCGGTTGTGCGCTGGTTAATTAAGCCAAGGCAAATTTATTACTCTGTGAGAGTTAAATATGGTTTAATTCACAATAATGAAAAATAATAACAGATTTGTAGATGTATGGCACAATTGCGTGATGGTTTTCAAAGCCGCCTTGGCTTTGTTTTAGCAGCTTCTGGCGCTGCAGTTGGATTAGGTAATATTTGGGGATTTCCCACGCAAGCGGCAAATCATGGCGGCGGCGCGTTTTTACTAGTCTATTTTATAGTTATCTTTTTTTTAGCCTTGCCAGCTTTATACACTGAGTTGTACTTAGGTCATAAAGCGCAAGCTAATCCGGTTAAAGCACTTAGACAAGCATGGCAAGAGCAAGCACCGCAAGTAGGCGCTGCTGCTGGTTATTTAGGTTTAGCCGGTGCGATTGTGATGCTGAGCTTTTACTCAATTGTTGCAGGTTGGATGCTTGCTTATGCCCTTGAACCCATTGCTAGCTTTTTTGGATTTACCACCGTCAGTACGTTTTTACACACGGATTCGATGGCGCGTAATTTTGTATTTACACCACTGATGCTGATCCTCACTGCGAGTATTATTCTCAAAGGTGTTAAATCTGGCATAGAAACATGGTCGCGACGGTTAATGCCGATGCTATTAGTGTTACTCGTTGTGCTAATTGCTTATATAGCCACGCTTGATGGCGCAAGTGAAGGCTTTGCTGCGTATTTAGTGCCAGACTTTAGCCAAATACTCGACCCAGGTTTAATTATTGCGGCAATGGGGCAGGCGTTCTTTTCGCTGTCACTGGGTGTCGGTTGTATGATGATTTATGGCTCGTACTTGCAGCCTGATGCTAATTTGCCGCGGTTAACCGCGTCGGTAGCGTTACTTGATACAGGGGTTGCCTTTTTAGCTGGTTTATTAATTATTCCTGCAATTTACGTGGCGCAGCACAATGGCGTGCAAGTATTTAGTGATGGAAAATTAGTGGGAGAAGGGCAACTAATTTTCGCAATTCTACCGCAGTTATTTAATACTATGGGCGAAATTGGCTTATTGGTTGGTTTACTGTTTTTTGTACTTATGTCGATTGCATCACTCACATCGACTATTTCATCAACTGAAATTCCAGTGGCTTTTTTAGTTGAAAACCATCAAGTAGAGCGTAAAAAAGCGACGTTTTTAGTGAGCTTAACGGTTTTAGCCGCGTCATCGTTGATTATTTTCAATTTTGATTGGCTATTTGGTTTAGTGATCATGGTACTGACTCAGTATCAATTACCGCTTATGGGCTTATTTTACTTTATCACTGTAGGGTGGTTGTGGCGCCGTGGTAATCAATTAAATGAGGCTGCAAGTGGCATGCGTTATTGGTTTGCTCAGTACATACGTTATGTGTGTCCGATACTGATGACCGCCGTGTTCGCTAATGTCGCGTTTGGTTGATAATTTAGCTGTCAGTTTTTTAGTTTTAATTGTTAATACATAGTGTTATACCAATCGTTTTAAGTTACTGACCATTTAGCTCGCTAGAATGGTTAAATATTTAAGTCGATTGGTATTATATCCAAGGAGGAATTATGAACATAGATGTTAAAGTCCCTACGCTTCCAGACTCAATACACACAGCAGATATCGCTAAACTTTATGTTAGTGAAGGCCAACTCGTTTATGCCGGTGATGTGTTATTTGATGTTGAAACTGAAAAGGTTGTTTTAGAAATAATGGCCGACTGCAGTGGCATTATTGAGAATATAACGATTGCAAATGGCGACCATGTTAATCCTGAACAGGTTGTAATGACTTTGCAGCAGCTTGCAGACAGCGAACTGCCAGCAAGACCAACAGTAGACCAAACCCATGACAGTAAACTGTCAGTAAGCGGCTCAGCAGAAGAAGACGCTATTGCTTCTGCATTATTTAGTAAACTAAATACTATCTGCTGGGTAATTGGTTTTATTATCGGTGTGGCTGCAGGTGTTTTAGGAACCCTCATTGTGCTGGGTAAATAGCTAAAATGACCAATTATGTAAACCACCCAAGATATGGCAGCGAGCCAATCCTCTCTGGTAATAGTTATACAAAGCAAGAAATCGAGAATGCCTTTTGGTGGTATAAAAGTGTTCGCTACTTTCCTGAGACGGCAATCCCCGCAGTTATCGAAAAACAATGTGACAGTTTATATCCAAGGCAACTCTATGTTGATATAGAAGAGCAATGTGTCGATTGTCATAGAGCGTTTATATTTTTTGCTAAAGAGCAGCAATATTGGTTTGAAGAATTAAAGTTTTGGATTGATGCACATGCGATCAAGTGCTTTGAATGCAGAAAGAAAAGCCGTGCAATAAACCAGTTGCAAATTATCTATGCAAACTTAATCATTAAAGAGCATATAACGCTTGAGGAAACTCAATTGCTCAAGTCCAGCGCGCAGCAACTTTTTGAGTCAGGAGTGATCAAAAAGATTAATAAAGTGAATGCTATCCGTAAAATGTAAGTGCCAGTGTTTAAGATACTTATATGTATAAGCTTGTTTGTCAGATTCGATTAACAGGACTTGACTAAACCTGACAGTCAGAAGCCTGCCAATTGCAGGCGTTCAGGAGTTTTAATGTCTGAAGTCAAGATTTGACCCCTTCGGCTCAAATTACCTATGCAAACTTAATCATTAAAGAGCATATAACGTTTGAGGAAACTCAATTGCTCAAGTTCAGCACGCAGCAACTTTTTGAGTCCCGAGTTATTAAGAAGATTAATAAAATAAATGCTATCCGAAAAATGTAAGTAGACGTATTTAAGGGACCTATGTGGTTAACAGACCTAAGTGATTAAGTGTGATTACCAAGGGATTATGTCGGTCTAATTACCGAGCGACTTTGTCGTAAATAGCATATCAGCCAGTTGCTAAACTGGCTACCTTTTATGCCGATTCAGCCAGAGCATTAGATTTTTCG
>NZ_JACJEI010000023.1:0-75945 GCF_014163985.1 Pseudoalteromonas sp. SR41-4
GAGTTTGCGAGTTTGCGAGTTTGCGAGTTTGCGAGTTTGCGAGAGTATAGTTAGCGAGTTAAAAGGTTCAAGGTGAAAGTTAGCGCAGCTCGGCGTTAAAGCTCACTATGTGATTGTGGTTGAGTGTAGTGAAGCGTAATGAGAAAGCGCTAGGTAACTGGTGATTCTGGTTGATTACAGCGAAGCGTAACGAGAACTCGCTAGGTAACTAGGTTCTAGGTTTTTTGAGTCCTAAAATGGTCTGAATAAGCTTTAACTTGTTCTGTCATATTAATAAGTCTCAAGAAAATTTGATAGCAGAGTTTGTACTTTTATATCAAGTGGTTAACGACTAAAAACAGACAAGCATCAGTTGGTTAAAATAAGTGAGACGGAGCAAGAACCAACTGTTATCTGTCCTTTTTTAATTACTTTGTTAGCTTTACGATTTTTATGATTTTGTTTTCTTTGGTTATTGATAAGTAGCTAACTTCTAAGCAACTACCATTTTTTACAACTTTACCAGGTAACTCTTTTTCATAGAAAAAAGGGGTTTTTGTGTAACTATTAAATGAAAACTCAACCCCCTCAACTTCGAATGTGGCTGTTTGCCTCTTAACTTTATCTAACCTATAGTTTTGAATGCAGCCTGATACAACTGAAAAATCTCCCGCATCGATCTGTTTTTTAATCTCGCTGTCTTGTTTCAACTCTGAGGATGTTACAAACAACCCTATGAAAAAAATGAACCCGGTAATTGTTAAAAGCCAATTGCGAGAAATATTTACTAAACTCGTTGCAAGGTCAGAAACAGCCGAAAACCTGATCAAAATAGTAAACAACAATAAAGCGGGGAACACCCACAAAAAGTAATCCACGCTGGGATCTATATTAATTTCAAAATAAGGACTCAAAATTTACCTAGTACAGCTCACGAGCCTGTAGAATAACTCGTTTTTATTGTTATTGATGGTTTAACCATAGCGGAGTTGCTATTTTGATTCAATCGCTTAGTAATATTCATGTTAGATTATCAGTTATTTAAGCATGCCAATACTAAGCGCTACGTTACCCTCATTTACTGCTCATTCCCTTCTCTTTGTGCAAAAGATCTTTAATTGAATTATTCACAAAGAGGTTAGAGACGCTACGCTTTAGAGGAAAACAAGCAAATGCAGTGACAATAACGTAAGGATATTGCAGCGCTCCTTATATGTGTTTGCCGTAAGCTACTGGCTTAACTGCCACATCGTCAGACGAAGTAAACAAATTTATTTATTGATTTAGAATTGACGGTCAAAAAGAACACTAGTGCCTATTGACAGAGTTAAGGCTCATAAGTGTTATATTTCTTTTGTTATTGACTTTGAAATCTACTAGCTAACTTTGAATATATACTCACAAATTTTTGCTGTAGAGTTTTAGATGGTACTTCATCATGGCTTTCTGGAAGAGCTTTAAAATGATTTCCTTCACCTAGCCACTCTCTATTTAAACCTGTTTTTTCATTAAATTCTTTTTGTTCTGATTTGTTAGCATAATCAATGACCCATTGTTGCCCGCCATTATCGTAATAGGTAAACTGTCGCGAAAAACCTAATTCTTTATTTAAAGATGAAAAACGTTCTACAAAATGATCTGGTATTATGCCCGTTTTCTCCAATTTCCATCGCTTAGGTATACCGTTAACTTTAAAATCAATCCATTCCCAATCATCTGAATCTGTATCTATTGTTATATCTGAAAAAATCATATCACCATGGGTAATAACTCCCATTCTTTCCATAAACCATTTATATTCAGATCTAGAATCAAAGAACTCTAAATCGTACCAAATACAATCATCTGTATAATTGCGTCCTTTTACAGCAGAATCTCTCCATCCATAAAAATAATATAAAATTGAAAAAGGGTTCTCTTCAATATGTTTTTCCGTTTCTTCTTCCCATGTCATTTCATATACATCACGAAGAATTAGCTCTTTAGTTACACCTTCTGCGAATTCGTAGCCTAAATCTTTAAATACTTTGATTTGTTTTTCAAGATCCATATATAACCCCTTTGATAGCATAGATGAAAGCAAAATTCTCATGAAATATAATGCCACAAGCAGCGGAAAACACACGAACGTTTTAGCGCAGCCAGTGAGTGATTTTCCGATGACTTGGTTTGTTAGAAGCATATTTCCAAAATGTCATTCTACGGCCTCAATCAATCGTCCAGTCATTGAGATACCAACAAGACTAATTGGTGAGTCAGCAGCGAAAACGTAAAACCAAACTATTTGCATTTCCTGGTCTATTGAACAAACTTGGCTCTTTAGGTGAACAAATGCAAAAATCACTTCTTCAACACTGTATTTATCACGAAGAAATGACATAACTTTTTCTGTTGCACTACCAATTGATATTGGTGGTTCGCCATCACCTAAGCCCCAATTAGGACGGTTTAACAAATCATCTGGTGTAATAAATAGCTTTTTACCATTCCTCTCAAAAGTAGAGGACTCAAAGCAGCTGGGAAAGTAAGCATCAGCACTTACATTGATAGAAACTAAAAATAAAAGTAAATAAAGTGCTCTCATATCCATCCGTGCTTATAACACACCAAAACGGTTTATATTATATACTCTTATAATTCCACCAATAATTACCTTTGTAAACAAGTAATTAAAATAGCTAAAATTCAAAGCTTGTTATTTTGCATCAAAACGGCGGTTAATAATGTTATCAGACAAAATTAGGATCCTACTCATCAAAACAGGACTAAGTTTAACTTTTACCAGCGACCGCTTTTGCTCATAAATGCCAGTTAGGTGAAGTCCAAGTCTATTTATCGAAACTGTAAGATAAGATATGAGCCACTACAAATAATCATAACTTTTCTATTATTTAAAGCACTGCACTTTAGAGTAAAAAGATTGATATCGCCCTTGCCTATTTACTTTAAGTTAGCTATCACTTGCTCTCTGGTAGCCTAACTTTTTTATATGTTTTATTACACTTTGGACAAAAGATGTCTAAATCAAACTTATAATTCACACATTGAAAAAAGAATCCATAAACCTTACTGCCAATTTTTATGAATGTGAGGATAAATGCTGTTGCAACCATTAAGTTAAACTCATACATTCCAGCCTTATCAAGAGCCCAGTCAATAACAAACTCAACGATTAAAAGTGCAACCACTTTTTCGTGTTTTTTAATTGCGGCAAAAATTAGAACGGCAAAAGCAATAAAGCGAGCAAAACTTTGCGACTCCTCAGCTAAGAAAGCCACAATCCCAATGGGTATAGATAAACAAAGGCTGAGAAAGATAAACCCAACCATGTCTATTTTTGACATCCAAAAATGTATTTTGAAATCTTTTTTAGCCGCACACTGATTACACTTTAGCAAAGAGGCTCCAATTAACTGGTTTATCGTCGAGAAATAAAACTGAGAGTAACCTTTAACCTAAAAATAAAAATAAAAATAAAAATAAAAAAGTGTGAAAACAAAAAAGCCATAACTTTCAAACAACTCAGGGCTGCTTAAAACTTATGGCTTAGCGCTTAAAGCTCAGCTAACTCCTAGAGCCTAAACCCTAGAACCTAGCTTCTGTTTTTAAACCTTAAACTTATCTATCGCGGCGTAAAGCACTCTTGCTTGCTCTGATACCTCTTCGCTAGTTTGTGCATTTCTTGATGAATGAGCTGAGGCATCTTCGGCGATATCACGAATACGCACGACGTTTTTATTCACCTCAGAAGCAACTTGGCTTTGCTCGTCAATTGCGGTGGCAATATGCGTGCTCATTTCCATAATAGTTTGCACATCTTCGGTAATAGAGTTCAGTAGTTCACCCGCCTTTGTTGCTTGTGCTGCGCTTTCGCCGCCTTGTGTTCGGCATCGTTGCATTATGCTTACGACTTCTTGAGTACGCCCTTGTAAAATCGAGATAATACTCTCAATCTCTTTGGTTGACTCTTGAGTACGCTGTGCAAGTGAACGCACTTCATCAGCAACAACAGCAAAGCCTCGGCCTTGCTCTCCGGCGCGCGCAGCTTCGATTGCGGCATTGAGTGCTAGTAAATTAGTTTGTTCAGCGATACCACGAATAACATCCAATACTGAGCCAATAGTTTCACCGTCTTTTTCAAGCTGTGATACTACGGTAGAGGCATTACCCAGTGAATCGGATAATTGATTGATCTGCTTAACCGTTGCTTCAACTTCTTTGCGCCCCTGTTGAGCACTTTGATTAGTTGATTCTGCTTTTTTGGCTGCGGCCTCGGTATTATGAGAAATGTCTTGAATGGTGGCTTGCATTTCCGTCGCGGCGGTTGCAACCATATCAGCTTCATGCAACTGCTCTTGCATACCCGAGCTCGTTGCTGCGGTGCTCTCCGATAAGTGATCGGTAGCAATATTTAAAGTCGTTAAAGCTGTATTTACTTCGTAAATGAGTTTTTTGAAGTCACTTATAAGACTATTAAAATCAATTGTCATGGTGGTTACTTCATCTTTACCACTGTGTTCTATAACAAGTCTTAAATTATTATTTCGACGAATTTCATTGATGGTGTGATACACCCGTTCAATTGGGACGATAATCGAACGACTTGTAAAGTACACCAAGATCATCACCAGCAAGCTGGCAACAATAAAAATTATTATTGCGAGCATTTGCGTTTTTGCAGCAGTAGACTCAACTTGTTGCTTAGTTGCAGTTGTAATTAAAGTAACTAAATCATCACTTTGTTTAACGCTGTCTCTCATTTTACCAAGTGCACCTGAACCTAAATCCAGACCTAATGCAACTTGCTCATCAACTAACGATTTAAACTTACTTTTATAAATAGCAAGTAAACGTAACAGCTCTGACTGGTCACTTGAAGCTAAGTTTTCGTTGCGAATTTGGCGCTCAAGCTCCGATACACCGTCTTCAAAACGAGTTAAATATTTTAGGTCAAAACGCAGCATAAAATCTTTTTCAGAGCGTCTAAGCTGTAACATCAAAGTGAGTAAATGATAGTTATCTTGTTTGTCTAACAACGTTTCCATTTTATGTACTGCGTCTCGCAGTTCGCCATAAAGCGCATCTTTGGGGTGTAAGCCTATTTTCTTCTGTAATTGCACAACCTTTTGAAAATCATCATTATACTGCTTAGCAAGTACTGCAAATTGCTCTACTTGCACAGTGGCAATATCAAGCTCGGCTGATAATTGAGCCAATTTTTTAATTTTAATCTGCAACTGTTCATATTCTTGATCGAATAACTCTAAGCTGCTTTCTTGTTTATAAAACAAAAAGTCTTTTTCGTACTTGCGCATTGACAGTTCATGTATATCGAGTTTTTCAGCATACTGAATCGTTTCATTTAGTTTTAGCATAATGCGTGCCTCATAAATAATGACGCACAACATAACGACCATAGCGAGACCAACAACTAATGCATTGACTTGTAAACGACGTTTAATAGTCAAATTTTGGAGTAAACTCATTAACAACAGCCTATAAAATAAATCACTGCAAGATAGTATAGTTAAATAACTAACAATTGGCTTACATTATTATTGTTTTTTCTACAGTGTTTTAAAAAATCAGTTGATTTTAAATTTAGCCTACCGAAGACCACAAATTTTGATGTAATTCCTGTGTGTTATGCCACTGTCTTGCAGCTAACCACTCAACTAATGGCTGTGGATCACTTGGAAAATTAATCTGTTTTTGTGAGGTACTATTGAGCCAATCATCCAACGCATTGGGGTTTAAATAATTCATTACGTGCGCGGCTTTCATTGCTAATAATGTTTGTGCATTGGCGTCTTGTTCAAACTGCCCTGACAATGGTTTCAATAACAGTTTTTTACCTAATTTTAGTGCTTCGCTAGAGAGCTCAAAACCCGCATTTGCGATCACACCACTGGCATTAGCTAAATCATTTAAAAAGCCACCACGTGAAGGGGCTCGTAGATGAATATTCGCGGTTGAACTATTTTGTGCTTGCGGGTGGTAACAATAGAATTCTTTTTCAGGAAACTCTTGTAAGTAATCAATCACACTTCGCAGTTCTTCAAAAGGTAAATATACCAATACTTTATTGTCAACATTGACTGGATTATCGTGCTGATGATGAGCAATAAAAGGAGGAATGATATTTTGCGCAAATGGTTGCCAATGCACGCCTAAGTAGGTATCAGCAGGAGCATAATATTTTATGAATGAGCGGCGCAGCAAACTATGCCCAAACATTGGTACTTTGGGTGATAAAAATGCAGCTTGATGACTCATGCCTATGACTGGCACTGCTTGGCGTTTTGCTGCCCATGCGCTGATCGGTTCAAAGTCATTAAACACAAAATCATAACCCGATACATCTAACTGTTTAATGTCTTTTAGTAATCTACATATACGGCTATTTTTCACTGTTTGGTAACTATTGACTTGACCATTTTGAGTAGTAAAAGATAACCCCCGAAAGCTGCGATAATTAGTAAACTCGTCCATATCAAAGTAATTCTGCTGGGCTCGCCCTGAAAACACATAATCTACAGCAATCCCCATTTGCTTAAACGCATTCGCCATCCCCCGTGCTCGGGTTATATGACCATTACCAGTTCCTTGAATGCCATAAAGTATTTTCATAAGGTAGCCACTATCAAGATTGCCAATAAACCACAGCTTCCCCCCATCAATGCACCAAGCACTACATCAACAGGAAAATGTACCCCAAGTAACACCCGCGATGCTGCGACCCCAGTTGCCCACAAAAAACATAACTCTGCGAATTGCGGGAAATACTGCGCTAAGATAACGGCCACTAAAAATGCGCCAGCACTGTGCCCTGACGGTAAACTAAATTTATCACTGGGCGTAATGTAAGCGCCTTTTACTAAACAATCACATGGCCGAATTCTGGCAAAACTATTTTTAGCCACGTAATAAATGGGTCGCTCAATTAAAAAGCCCAGCAATAGAGTCATCGCCATAAGCCGTAATTCAGCTTCACTGCTAAGCCAGCCAAAACCAACAGCGATTAATACATAAAGCCCTCCATTGCCTGTTTTTGAGAAACCTAAAGCTGAATTTTTTAACCATTTTGGGGCATTGCCATTAAATAGCATCAAAAACAAACTTTGGTCCAGTTGGACAACTTTTTTTAGCATGTTGTTCTCACTCATTACTTGCTCCTTTAATTGTGCAAACTCTGTACACAAATTCAGCTTAGGCGGTGAAAATAACAATTGAGTGACGCTTTTAAGACACTAATATTGCTTTTCCTGTTTTAGCGCAATAATTGTTTAAAAAGAGCGCAATTTACTGTTATTAAGTCGTTGTTATTGCATTTAAGAAAGGTATACTGAACATCAGCTCACGTATCTTTAGAAAGGATAGAAAAATGGATTACAGCACTTCAGATTTATGCGATCACTTTGCCGATGTGGTCGATGTGCTCGAACCTATGTTTATTAACTTTGGTGGTCGCCACAATTTTAGTGGCCGTATTAAAACCGTCAAATGTTTTGAAAATAATGAACTGATCCGCGACATACTCTCTCAAGACGGCGAAGAATGTGTATTATTAATTGATGGGGGTGGTTCAACTCGTCGCGCATTAATCGACATCGAGCTTGCTGAACTAGCTGTAGAAAATAACTGGCAAGGCATTGTGGTATACGGTGCAGTACGTCATGTTGATGAACTTGAAGAGCTTGATTTAGGTATTCAAGCAATTGCTTCAATCCCTGTTGCAGCAGACAGCACCGGGGCTGGTGAAGACGGCATTGGCGTTAACTTCGCTGGTGTATCATTTTTTGATGACGACTTTATCTATGCAGATAGCACCGGTATTGTATTATCTGGTGAAGAACTTGAACTGGAAATCGTAGAAGAATAACGAGTGTCAAACCACCTACATATCTATGATGAAGCGACTGTAAAACCTTGGTGTAGCAGTCGCGCTAATGAAAGAAAAGCATGGCAGTCAATAGCCCTACTTGACACTGGTGTTGATCCTTTACAAGCCATGCACGATGCCGCGCAATTTGGTATTAAGTATGTATTACTAGGTATTTGCGAAGATATCGGGCCACGCGCCAACTTAGGCAATGGTGGTGCCGAAGATGGCTGGCAAGCATTTCTTAAACGCTTTTTAAATCAACCTGATAACCAATTTTTAGCGAACGAAAAAGTTTTGTTATTAGGCGAAGTCGCGATCAGCGATTTGACTCTTGCGGCGCGCGATTTATCAAACCAAAATCCTCAGCAACTAACACAATTACGCCAGTTATGCGCCCAACTTGATCAACGTGTTGAGCAAGTGCTGAGCTTAATTTTTACTGCAGGGTTAGAGCCAATCGTTATTGGCGGTGGCCATAATAACTGCCTTGGTATTATTCGCGCATTAAGCAAGCATAAACAGCGCCCAATAAACGCGATCAACTTTGACCCTCATGCCGATTTCCGTGACTGTGAAGGCCGCCATAGTGGTAATGGTTTTCGCTATGCATATAACGAGCAACACTTAAATAATTATCATGTTATTGGCATGCACGAGCTGAAAAACAATCAAGCAATTATTGATGCTTTAGCTGCTGCCCAATTTAGTTATGATAGCTACCAAGCGCTGCAAGTTAGGCGCGAAAAAACCTTAACTGAAGCATGCCAGCAGGCACTATATAATCTAATTGATGCACCACTTGGGGTTGAAGTGGATCTTGATAGCATTTCATTAATGCCCGTCAGTGCGTATACCAATTGTGGTTTTAGTGTTAGCGATGCCGAACACTTTGTGCATTTAGCTGCCAGTCAAGTAAACAGCCAATACTTGCATTTATGTGAAGCAGCCCCCAACCAACATCCTAGTGGTATACAGGCCGGAATGAGCGATGCAGGGCAAATAATCACAGCTCTCGTGAATGCTTATTTACAAGCCAAAGCAAACTAAAAAACGATTACGGATGCTCTATTTGCCATTGTTTTAACCAAGAGATCATGCCAACACTGCTAAGTGGATGACTATAGTAATAACCCTGCGCGGCATAGGCGTTTAAACTTTTTACAAAATTAAGCTGCTCCAGTGTTTCTACCCCTTCGCAAATTACCTTCGCATTTTGTTGGTTATGCATATCAACCATACCACTTATCAAACTACGAACATGGCTTTGATGACTGAAATCAGCAGTTAATGAAGGCGCTATTTTTACATATGCAACGGCTAAATTTGGTAACTTAGCAAGCCAAATAGGGCTATCACCAAGGCCATCCACACAGACTTTAATACCAATGCTATTGATGCGTGCGACCATTGCTTTACCTTGCTCATCTAAACTCATAAACAGATTAAGTGGACACTCGACAATTAAATCGCCAGCTTGTAGTTGATGTTCGATAAAAATGTGATCAAGGAATTCGATAAATTCTTCATTTAGCATTTCAGAGCCAAATAAATTTATACTCAAAGGCATCGTTATGCCTTCCATGCGCAGTGCCATTGCAAGCTCTGCGGCGCGTTCAATAACAAATGTGGCTAATGGATAAGCAAGCCCTGCAACACGTATATCATCAATAAATCGATTAGCCGATAAAATCCCTTGTCTGGGATGTTGCCAACGCAGTAACAACTCTAAAAATTCAATTTTTTCATCGTGATTGCAAATGATGGGTTGGAAATACAATTCAAGTTCGCTAGAAAAATCGATATTTGCTAATTCTTTCAAACGCGCTTGCTGTTCTAATTGCTCTATTCTCATTTGTTGATGGTACACCACCACTTGTTGTTTTGGCTGGCTATCTAAAGCGAGGTAAGCAAACGAAATTAAATTATCAAAGCTATTTTCTTGTTCATCGCAATCAACGAAACTGGCCCGTGCATTGACTTTAATAGTGCAATTAGCCACATTAAACGGCTTCAAGGTGGCCCCTAGTATTTGATTGATTAATTGCTCATGTAGATGTTTTTGCTGCGCTAAATTACATATAAACGCAAAATTTAGGCCACCAAGGTGAGCTAATTTTTGTTCCCCAGCTAAATTAATCACTTCTTCAATAAGCAGTAGCTGCTTAATACGGTTTGCAGACTGCGCTAATAGTAAATCCCCAAAGTCTCGGCCAATATGCTGATTAACCTGAGCAAACCCCTCCAACCGGATAACCACCAACGCAGCTCGTTGTTGATTGTTTTTACGCCAGTCGTAATAGCCTTGGCGTAACTGCTTAATATCGGGAAGATTTAATAACGGCGCAGGCTCCATAAAGTGATTTATATGCGCTGCGTCATCAGCCTCAGCAACAAGTTCTTCATCATCAAAATAGCCAGACATCGCCAGTACAATGCTCGCCAGTACAATTAAATAAAGAGGTAACTCAAGTAGTAAATGAGCCGCTAAGCACACCGTAAATACGAGTGCTGAGCAACAGCTCAAAGTGAGCATAGTCCACTTATTTTGCGAAAATGCCAGCCATAAATGCAAACCAATACTCAGTGCAAATAGTAACTCCAAAAAGTTAAAGCCGCCGCTTAATACTGCCAACCCAAGTACCCCATTGCTGAGATAGCTAAAGCGCAGTAATGGCTTTTTAACCACGCACAAGGCACAGATCATCGCCATAAAAATAGCGCCGGCTAAAAAAGTAGGCGTCAATATATTGTTTAAAAAAGCGCTCCCTGCAGAATATTCAAGTCCCGTATTTGTTAATAGCGCAATTAAAATCATTTTTTGAGTACAACATTACAACAGACTAATTTAGTCTACCCAAAATCCACAGATTTAACAGTTTATTCACGCCAAATTGATAACTTAATTGTGCTGGGTGGGATATTTGCCAATGAGCTATATCGGCACGCATGCCGACTTTTAACACTCCGCGATCAGTTAAACCCAATGCTTTTGCGGCATTACGCGTAACTCCGGCGAGAGTTTCTTCAGGAGTTAAGCGAAATAAAGTACACCCCATATTCATCATTAATTGCAAAGAACACAAGGGTGATGTACCTGGATTAAAGTCTGTCGAAATCGCTATTGGTACTTGATACTGCTTTAATAGCTCAATTGGCGGCTGTTTGGTTTCGCGTAAAAAATAAAATGCCCCGGGTAATAATACCGCCACAGTGCCTGCTGCAGCCATGGCCTTTACTCCAGCTTCATCTAAATGTTCAATATGATCAGCAGATAACCCATTAAATTCAGCGACTAATTGTGCTCCTTGCTGATTTGAAAGCTGTTCAGCATGACATTTCACTGGCAAATTATGTTTTTTTGCGGCATTAAAAACTCGGCGAGTTTGCTCATTACTAAAACCAACATTTTCGCAAAACACATCGACAGCATCGGCTAAATTTGCAGTAACCACTTGCTCAAGCATCTCATTACAAACCAGATCGATATACTCATCACTGCGACCTTTATATTCCAAAGGTAGGGCATGCGCCCCCAAAAATGTCGTTTTTACATCAATCGGGTGATTTTCACCTAACAAACGTGCCACTTCGAGGATTTTAACTTCATTTTCGCAATCAAGTCCGTAACCAGATTTGATCTCAACGGTACTCACTCCCTCGGCATAGAGGGCATTGAGACGATCCTTCGCGAGCACAAATAAAGCCTCATGATCCGCAGCTCGTGTTGCTGCTACCGTACTAGCGATCCCCCCACCTTGCGCTGCTATTTGCTCGTAACTAACACCTTGTAAACGCTGTTCAAACTCTTCAGCTCTTGAGCCGGCAAACACTAAGTGGGTATGACAATCAATTAAACCAGGTGTTAGCCACTGCCCTTTTGCTGAAAGCATCGGCGTTGCTAATACGTCGAATTTAGGTAAATCGGCTTGTTTACCCAACCACACAATGACACCTTTGCGGATAGCCAATGCTGCATTTTCGATGGCGCCATAAGGGGCTGCAATACTGCAATCCATAGTTGCGATATTGGCATCTGTGATCAATAAATCCCAGTCATTAGCCGGATCATTTGCAGTGATTGTTGTCATATTAACTCCGAAAATTATTTTTTATCAGTCTAACAAGTCATCTTGTATATACAAGGTAAATATGCCATCTTATAGTTAATAACAAATTTAAAAGACCATAATAATTCAAATGACGACACCTAAGTTCGCACAAATAAAGCAATTTATTGTTGATAATATCCGCAGCGGCGCATGGCTTGAAAACCAACGTGTGGCTTCTGAAAATGAATTAGCAGAACAATTTAGTGTTAGTCGAATGACTGCGCGCCGAGCATTAAGCGAGCTCACCGAAGCGGGTATACTGACTCGTAGTCAAGGTTTAGGCACGTTCGTTGCCAGTTTTAAATCGCAATCATCATTGCTTGAAATCAAAAATATAGCAGATGAAGTCAAGGCCCGTAACGGCAATTATAGCTGTACAGTATTAGTGCTTGAATCTATCAGCGCCGTTGCGCCAATTGCGATTGCACTGGGTGTTGAAGTAGATAGCGTGGTGTATCGCAGTGTATTAGTGCATAACGAAAACGAACAGCCACTGCAAGTTGAGGAGCGCTTTGTTAACCCTGCACTAGCAACAAGCTACCTTCAACAAGATTTTACTGCGTTAACTCCGCACGAATATTTATCGAGCGTCGCACCATTAACGGAAGCGCGCCATACGGTAGAAGCAATAATGCCTAACAGCGAAATGTGCCAATGGCTTAATTTATACCATGAAGAGCCATGCTTACAGGTGATTAGGCGTACTTGGTCATCATCTGGGATTGTTAGTTTTGCCCGTTTAGTATCACCGGGTAGTAAGTATCGCTTAGGCGGACATTTAACTTTTAAAAAGTAATATGTAAAAAATAACATTAGAAAGAATATAAAAATCAAAAATGATGCGCTTCACAGCGTATTTTTTGAAACCAATAAGCTTGTATATACAACAGGAGTAATCTATGAACAACAGACTTGATGAATCTCGCGTTATCCGCGCCCCACACGGCGATAAAATCAGCGCTAAGAGCTGGCTCACCGAAGCAGCTAAGCGCATGTTAATGAATAATTTAGATCCTGAAGTAGCCGAACATCCACATGCTTTAGTTGTGTACGGTGGGATTGGTCGTGCAGCGCGTGATTGGCCTTGCTTTGATAAAATCATCGAAACTCTCGACAGACTCGAAGACGACGAAACGCTACTCGTACAATCAGGCAAACCTGTTGGGGTATTTAAAACTCACAGTAATGCACCGCGAGTATTAATTGCCAACTCAAACTTAGTACCTCACTGGGCTAATTGGGAGCATTTTAACGAGCTCGATAAACTTGGTTTGATGATGTATGGCCAAATGACTGCGGGATCATGGATCTACATTGGATCACAAGGCATAGTACAAGGTACCTACGAAACCTTTGTAGCGATGGCAAAACAACATTTTAATGGTGACGCTGCTGGAAAGTGGGTGCTAACCGGTGGCTTAGGCGGTATGGGCGGCGCGCAGCCACTTGCGGCAACCATGGCGGGATTTAGCGCACTCGTAGTTGAATGCGATGAAACGCGTATCGATTTTCGGATCAAAACCCGCTATGTGGATGTTAAAGCAACCGATTTAGATCATGCACTGGAGCTTATCAACGAGGCGTGTGGCAAAGGCGAAGCGCTGTCAGTCGGCTTACTTGGTAATGCCGCTGATGTATTTAGTGAGCTTGTTAACCGAGCTATTACTCCCGATGTAGTGACCGATCAAACCTCTGCTCACGACCCGTTGAATGGCTATTTACCGCAAGGTTGGAGCATGCAACACGCGGCTAAAATGCGTGAACAAGATCCACAAGCGGTTGTCAAAGCAGCTAAGCAATCGATGGCTGTGCAAGTCAACGCAATGTTAGCACTACAACAAGCTGGTGCTGCAACAACTGACTACGGCAATAACATTCGTCAAATGGCATTTGACGAAGGCGTAACAAATGCCTTTGATTTCCCAGGTTTTGTGCCAGCTTATATTCGTCCATTATTTTGCGAAGGAATTGGTCCATTCCGTTGGGTGGCATTATCAGGCGATCCTGAAGATATTTATAAAACCGACGCAAAAGTGAAAGAGCTTATTCCTGACGACAAACACTTACATAACTGGCTTGATATGGCTCGTGAACGTATTCAATTCCAGGGCTTACCTGCTCGTATTTGCTGGGTTGGCTTAAAAGACCGCGCTCGTTTAGCGCTGGCGTTTAATGAGATGGTCAAAAATGGTGAGCTTAAAGCACCGATTGTGATCGGCCGTGACCATTTAGACTCAGGCTCAGTTGCGAGTCCAAACCGTGAAACCGAAGCAATGAAAGACGGCTCAGATGCAGTATCAGATTGGCCATTACTTAATGCATTACTGAATACCGCAGGAGGTGCAACATGGGTGTCACTTCATCATGGTGGTGGTGTAGGTATGGGCTTTAGCCAACATTCTGGCGTAGTCATTGTTGCTGATGGCACCGACGAAGCAGCTGCGCGGGTTGGCCGCGTATTATGGAATGATCCTGCAACGGGCGTTATGCGCCACGCGGATGCAGGTTACGATATTGCAATTAATTGTGCGACCGAGCAAGGCCTCGACCTGCCAATGTTAAATAAGGAATAATCATGTTTAAACTCACCCTAACACCTGGAAAGCTCGATTTAGCAACACTGCGCCAAATTAATTTATCACCAGTGACGTTAACGCTCGCCAAAGATAGCGAGATAAAAATAGCAGCCAGTGCACAAACCGTGCAAGACGTGATTGATCAACACAGAACGGTTTATGGCATTAATACCGGTTTTGGCTTACTCGCCAATACTAAAATTGCTGAACATGAATTAGAGTTACTCCAGCGATCCATTGTACTTTCCCATGCTGCGGGCATCGGTGCTTATATGGATGACAGCACAGTACGATTAATGATGGTATTGAAAATTAATTCATTATCACGTGGCTTTTCTGGCATTCGCCTAAAAGTGATCGAATTCTTTATGCAGTTACTTGCTGCACAAGTCTATCCATGCGTGCCAAAAAAAGGCTCGGTAGGTGCATCTGGCGATTTAGCGCCACTTGCACATATGTGTTTACCACTGCTCGGCGAAGGCGAAATGCGCTATCAAGGTAAACTCATTAGCGCTGCTGACGGTCTTAAAATAGCCGGTCTTGAGCCATTAACACTGGCTGCTAAAGAAGGCTTGGCTTTGTTAAATGGCACTCAAGCCTCTACCGCATTTGCGCTTCAAGGGCTATTTCGGGCTGAGGATTTATATGCACAAAGCTGCGCGATTGGCTCAATTAGTATTGAAGCAGCAATGGGAAGTCGCTCGCCATTTGATGCACGTATTCATGAAATTCGTGGCCAACTTGGTCAAATCGATACCGCGGCAATGTTTCGCGATATGCTCGGTGAACATTCACAGATCAGCGAAGCTCATGTGGATTGTGAAAAAGTACAAGACCCGTATTGCCTACGCTGTCAGCCACAAGTACTTGGTGCGTGTTTAACGCAAATTCGCCAAGCAGCCGAAGTGTTGTTGTGTGAATCTAATGGTGTAACCGACAACCCATTAGTATTTGCTGATGTAGGCGATATTATTTCGGGAGGTAACTTCCACGCCGAGCCTGTGGCTATGGCAGCCGACAATTTAGCATTAGCGATTGCCGAAATTGGTGCACTAGCTGAGCGTCGTATTGCGTTACTCATTGATTCAAACTTATCAAAGTTGCCACCTTTCTTAGTTGAAAACGGCGGCGTTAATTCAGGCTTTATGATTGCACAAGTAACCGCAGCAGCATTAGCGTCTGAAAATAAATCATTGGCGCATCCTGCTTCTGTGGATAGCTTACCAACTTCAGCTAACCAAGAAGATCATGTTTCTATGGCAACTTTTGCAGCACGTCGTCTGCAAGAAATGGCTGATAACACGCAAGGCGTACTGGCAATTGAATGGTTGGCATCTGCGCAAGGGTTAGAATTTAGAAAGCCATTGCAGGCATCAGCCAAAGTTGAACAAGCTAAAGCAACACTGCGCACAAAAGTGAGCTACTACGATAAAGACCGTTATTTTGGCCCAGATATCGAAGCAGCTAATTTATTATTACAGCAAGGTGAGTTGTGTAATTTATTACCTAAAGGCGTATTACCGTCGTTTTAAATAGCAAACTGATAGTTAAAACCAAGTGATTCAATAGCCGAACCATCAATGATGCGTTCGGCGCTTTCGTCACTCGTAAATGTAGGGGGGGTTGTTCCGTATTGCTGGCATTTTTGCTGATAGTAATCTGCTTTGGTTGGATGAGCTGGGTTGACTACATTGTAAATTGACGCTGCAACTTGCCAATTCTCCAACACAGTAACAATCGCATTAATAACATCTTGTTGCTGCACCATATTAACGGTTTGGTTGCTCGAACTTTGTAGTTCTTTGCCTGCCACAAAACGCCCAGGCTCTCGCTCTGGCCCAATTAAACCACCGAGTCTAAGTACTTTTCCACCCGCATTTAATACCAGTTGCTCAGCATCAATTAATGGCTGTTGGCGTGCAGTGCTTACTTTAATCTCACTTTGCTCTGTATAGGTTAGATTATCTTGAGCATACACAGCCGTTGATGAACACAACAAAAAGCCTTTTGCATTCATGGTGCCTGCCAGTTCAATGGCTAATTTTAACGTGGCTAAATAATGGCTATCAGCGTGGCGACTACGTGGTGGTATAGCACACACCCACCACGCATTATGTAAATCTAGTTGATGAGCTAATTGCTGATCTGCAAATACTAACTGGCGCTGAAAAGCATGTTGATGCTCTGCGCTGCGATGGGTGCCTTGAACATCCCAACCTTTTGCGAGCTGTTGTAAGCACAATGGCTGACCCAACCAACCTGCGCCCAATACTATTAATTGGTCTTTATTTTTACCCGCCACGTAACATCACCCTTACAATTAAATAGAAATTTGTTCACTTCTCTCATCGCACACAATAGCGATTAAGATAAAGATATGATTAGATAAGAGTGCTTACTCTACTAAATAATAAGAATGTGTGCACTTATGTTACGAAATCTATCATTACGAAAAAAAATCCTGTTATTAATTGGTGGCACTATCAGTGTGCTGTTACTTATTGCCTCGGCTTACTTTGTGAACCATATCGCCGCCTTGTCTCGTCAAAGTATTGAACGTGAAGCATACAGCTACTTACAAAGCGAACAGCTGTCAATGCAGAGCTATTTTGCTCAATATGGCAAAGTTGTAGAAACTTTTGTGAATAATCCTCATCTCGTTAACTGGTTTGACGCATGGGATAAACGCGACCAAACACTCCAAGGCGCGCCAGGCTACGAAGAAGTAAATCAAGACTTTATACGCATTAGTGGCAATGATGAAAATATTCTCTCGGCATTTTTTGCTTCCGCCAAAACCGGTGAATATTTTAAAGAGCATGAACGTACTACCCACTATAATGGCCAGCCGTATTACGCTTATAAACGTGGTTGGTGGCAAGATGCATTAAAAATTAACCGTTTATATGTCGGGCCCATTTCAGTTGATTTAACCACAGGTAATGCCTCTGCGGTTGTGCAACAGCCTGTTTATAATAAGCAACGCGAACTAATTGGTTTTGGTGGCGTCGATTTACAACTGAATAAAATCAATAAAATGGTCGAAGATATTCGTTTTAACGGTCAAGGTTTTGGCTTTTTACTCGATGGCGACCAAAAAGTGGTGCATTTATCAAAACGTACCAACCATAAACTTTCAATCACCGATGAAGGTCCTAACGGTAAAGAGGGGTTAGAAGTACTTGAAAAACAATTTAGCGACACGCAAGGCTTCAGTTCGCTCAACCAGCAAATGAAAAATAACGTCGCTGGTGATGCCAAGGTAACCTTACAAGGACAAGAGTACTTTGTGGTTTATAACCGCTTACAATTAGAGCATCCTTATCTAAACTGGTACGTGGGTATTTTAGTGCCACGCACTATGATTGATGAGCCAGTAAATGACGCGGTCATGACCACCACCAGCTCGGTCATTATTATTTTATTAATCATCATGGCAATGATTTTGTGGGCTACAAAAATGATCTCACAGCCGATCATCACCTTGACCCATATCATGCGCGATATTGCTTCTGGGGATGGCGATTTAACCCAAAAAATTACTATTGATAGCAAAGATGAAGTTGGCCAGTTAGCTCATCATATGAATACCTTTATTGATAAGTTGCACGTTATGATGCTTAATACCGCAGCACAGGCTGAACAACTTACCGATGCGGCGGCACAATTAAAATCGGTTTCGCAACAAACTAATGACGAAATTCAACAAGAAAAACAGCAGGTTGATAGTGTTAGCGCTGCAGTAACCGAAATGGCGACCACGGTTATGGAGATCTCGCGTAATGCACAACACACCAACAATGCAGCTGAGGAAGTCCAACAAATCACCGCAGATGGCGCCACTCGCTCGCAAAATGCACAAAGCGTGATGACCGCCTTAGCTGACCATATTGGCGAAGCTGCTAAAGTGGTCGCAGGCCTAGAGCAAGAAAGTGGTAACATCGGCGCCGTAGTTGATGTGATCAATTCCATTGCAGAGCAAACCAATTTGCTGGCGCTGAACGCTGCAATTGAAGCCGCCCGTGCTGGTGAGCAAGGCCGTGGCTTTGCGGTCGTAGCCGATGAAGTTCGCTCGTTGGCCAGTCGCACACAAGAGTCAACTGATGATATTCGCAACATGATCTCACGCTTACAGCAAATTGCACAGCAAGCTTCAACTATGATGCAACAAGGACAAGAGCGCGCGCAAAGCTCGGTTACACAAACTCAAGAAGTACTAGATGCATTGCAAAACATTGCTGACTCAGTGACTAAAGTACAAGATCAAAGTCATCATATTGCCACCTCAACCGAGCAACAAACGGTGGTTGCCGAAGATATAAATAATAGTTTAGCGGCAATTAATCACTTAGTGAACAGCACTGCAGATCATGCCCTTGAGCTTGCTGATGAAGCCAGGGACCTTAACGAGCTTGCCAGCTTACTAAATAAAACCGTTAATCAGTTTAAGCTTAAGTAAGCCAATATTGATAAGCAAAAGAGTGCTCCGGCACTCTTTTTTGTTGTAGATCAATATTCCCTCGACGCATCCTTTTTATACTAACGAAAATGATATAAAAGGTGCGCGTGATGATTAATTTACCCAAATGGGATCAAAGCTTAATAAATAAGTACAATGTGTCTGGACCAAGATACACCTCCTACCCAACAGCATTGTCGTTTAATGATGGCTATCAACAACAAGACTTGATCAGTGCAATTAACTCATCAAGCAGTCGCAGCTTATCTTTATATATCCACATTCCGTTTTGCAGTCAGCTTTGCTATTACTGTGGCTGTAATAAAGTAATAACCCGCCATCAATCAAAAGCTGACTTATACCTAGATTATCTTGAAAAAGAAATCATCGCTCAAGCGCTGCTATTTGATAGCTATCAAGTACAGCAACTGCATTTAGGCGGTGGCACGCCCACTTTTTTAACAACCAGCCAAATGAGCCGTTTAATCGCGCTACTTGAGCTGCACTTTAAGTTTGCTCCCGATGCGGAGCGTGGCATTGAAATAGACCCTCGCTCACTGGCAACTGACATGCTCAGCCACTTGCGTAGCCTTGGCTTTAACCGTGTATCATTTGGCATTCAAGACTTTAATGATGATGTACAGCTTGCCGTTAACCGTCCACAAAGTGCTGATGCAGTAAAAAGTTTGATTGGTGAAGCGCGTGAACTCGGCTTCAAATCAATCAATGCAGATATGATTTATGGCTTACCACTGCAAACCCCTGAGAGCTTTAAAGAGACTATTGAGCAATTAATTGCCCTTAGTCCTGATCGTGTATCGGTATTTAATTACGCGCACTTACCGGATCGCTTTGCCGCTCAGCGAAAAATTAAGGATGCAGATTTACCTAGCGCTCACGATAAGCTCACCATGTTTAAGAATACCTTAGAACAAATGAGTAACGCAGGTTATCAGTTTATTGGTATGGATCACTTTGCAAAAACCAGTAATGAGTTAGCTATTGCACAAAATAGTCAGCAATTACATCGTAATTTTCAAGGCTACACCACTCATGGTGACTGTGATTTACTGGGTTTAGGGGTGTCATCAATTTCACAAATTGGCACTGCTATTTTGCAAAATCAAAAAGAGTTAAAGCATTACTATCACGCGATTGATAATCAGCTTGGCAGTGCAATCAGCAAAGGTATGAAACTTGATAATGATGACGTTATTCGCGCTGATGTGATAAAACAGCTTATTTGCCACTTTGAACTGAATATGCAAAGTATTGCTAATAGCTATCAACTCGACTTTAAAGATTACTTTGCCAGCTCACTGCAAGCTCTTGAGCCGCTAATAGCAGATGGCATGGTAACTATCAATGCAGACTTAATAACCGTCACAGCACGCGGCAATTTGTTTATTCGTATCATTTGTATGTGTTTTGATGCTCATTTACAAAAACAGATTAACGCGACTCGGTTCTCTCGGGTAATTTAATCTGAGTGCACAAGCATAAAAAAAGCAGACCGAGGTCTGCTTTTTTATTGATACTATAAAATTAGTTAAACACCACGTTTTCGCTACCAGGGGCTGCTTTAAACTCTTCAATGATTTTCTCACAGTCAGCTTTAATTTGCTCTGCATGAGTTTCTTCAGCACGCCAGCGAGCGCTGTCTTGTTTAAATATTTCTTTTTTCGAATATTTTTTACGAGCGTCATGAGTTGGCATTTCTTTTACCACTTCATACATCGCAAATATGCCTGGATAACGCCCTGGAAGGTCTTCGTCATCCTCAAAGCTGTATTGCGACATTAGCACCCAAATACGCAAACTCCCTTCTGAGAACTCACATTGCTCTTGGTGCATAGCACGGGCGATTAAATGAATGCTGTCTGCGAGCTTGGCATTTCGCTCTAAGCGTGACTTAGCTAACTTAGCTTGCTGCTTTACCTGCTCTTTCGCGATCAGTTTTTTTTGCGCACTGAGTTTATACAGTAATTGGCCAGCATAAAATGCCAGCCCCGCAATGATCACAGCGCCAACACTCAGAGCCAAGATCATTATGTTCATTATTTATCGTCCTCGTCATCTAACCATTCATTGGCTAAATCATTCGACAAGTAATGATCAAAGTCACTATTAGCTTCTTCGCTAAACTCTTCATCATCAAAATCGTCAGCTTCGTCTTCAATACCAAGCAATTCACATAACACTTGATGACGTGCAATACGGCTGTTGAAGTATTTAGCATCTTTACCTGTTAATAACTGGCCACTTTCATGTAACTCAACCAGCTTCAATAAGCGCTCATCATTTTCTAGCGCTTCTAATTCTTGCTCTGGTGAAAGTTCAGGCTGAACTACTTTTTTCAGTTCAACTTGTGGCTTCAAGTTACGTTTAAGCTCAATAACTGGTTCAGCTGCAACGGCAATTAAAGGGATTGGTTTTTTACTACCAACACGTTTATCTTTATGTTGCTGATTACTATTACTCTCAGGCTGTAAAGCGTCTATCGAGTTACGTGAACCTGGCTTTGCACCTTTGGTCTTTTTAACGCGTTGTTCTTTCAATGCACGCATTTCTTTAAGCTTATCTTTGCTTAAACGAACAGGACCGTTAGACGGGATTTTACGTGACTTTTTAGTTCTACTCATATCTTGATCATCTCACTTAAGAGGTTTTGAGCAACGCGCATTTTAGCGTTGCGATGCTGGCCTTGCCAGAAGAATTCGGTTTGTGCGGATTGAGGTTGGGTAACTCGACTACTTGCGCACTTTCTATACATTTAAGTATAAACAATGGCTATTGTAACAGGACAAATAAAAAGGCGGTAGAGAAAACATCTCTACCGCCTGCTAATCTGAGCGCCATTTAACTGGACACTTCTCCCTTCGACTTTTTAGTCTTTATTATTGTTATTATTTTTGTTGTTCCATGTTGTTATTATTTTTACCTTCCGTGTAACATTCCATTTTGTTTTTATTTTAAACTTCCGTGAGATTTTATTATTCTCGGTCTTCATTGACTCTTTTTTAATATTCCTTCGGTGACATCAACCGATGTCTTATCCCCGATAATCACGTCACACTACTTTCCGTGTAGTTTAGTCCATTTTGTTCTTATTGTTTCAGCGACAGGGGTTAATTTACGCATTAATAATTTTGTTACAACTAATTTATATAATTTTTCTTACGCAATACAAATTGCAACATAACCAAAACATTAAATTACAATGAGTTATAATAAAAACAAAAATAAAAATAGGATTTGGCTTACAGCAGGATATGGTCAATGTCTTACAAGGAAAGAGGTAATATCGACAAAACAAAAAATACAAAAAAAGCAGCCTGAGCTGCTTTTTGTAACCACTATAGATTTTAGGATTAATAATAAAATTAATCTATACTACTTTAGTGTAGTCCACCTAAGTACTTAGAAAGCACTTCGATATCTTTGTCAGTTAGCTTTTTGGCAATATCTTGCATCATGCCATTTAAATCATTATGGCGCACACCATCACGGAATTTCTCAAGCTGTGACTTGATGTATTCTGGATGTTGAAAAGAAATTTTTGGAAACTTAGCTAATGATGAGCCATTACCACGTGGACCATGACATGCTGCGCATGCTGGAATACCACGTTCTGCGTCACCTGCTTTATAAAGCATGGCGCCAACGTCAACGATATCTTTAGGTGTCTCACCTTCAGACATGTTAAGTGACGAAAAATAAGCAGCCAAATCTTTCATGTCTTGATCGCTTAATGGCATTGCCATCGCGCTCATGACTGGATCCATACGACCCTCTTTACCACCTGAAGTCATACCTAACTTCAATTCAGTAAGTTGCTTATAAATATAATCCGCGTGTTGGCCTGCAAGTTTTGGGTAGATATTAACCGGCGCATTACCGTCTGGGCCGTGACAAGCCGCACACGTTGCTGATTTTTCTTTACCTGCGTTTACATCGCCATCAAATGCTGTTGCGTTGCTTGCTGACAACGCACCAAGCAATATAGTTAAAGATAGTGCTATTTTTTTCATGGTGAATTCTCTGTTTCCGACCCTGTATCATCTACAATATGGATGTTGTGATTTATATATTCTACACGATAATAAATTCTCTGGCACGTTTTCTACTCATATTAAACTTATAAATTATAGGGTTTTGACCTAGATTAAGCTTTGACCATATCATTTTAGTTGATTTTAGGCTGTTATCTTAGTCCAAATGCGCTTTTTAATAGTGTAGTAATAGTATAAAATGCGCCCCTTAAGTGAACTTTAATTAAGTAAAGTTTACTCGCTGTAATACTTAATTAAGTTTCTAGGAGAGCCTGTGCTCAAATCTCGTATCAAATATAACACTGCATCGTTCGTTACCAGCGCTCCAGATATCACTAAATTGCCTGCTGATACGGGAATTGAAGTTGCCTTTGCTGGCCGCTCCAACGCCGGTAAGTCTAGCGCCCTAAATGCATTAACTGACCAAAAGCTGGCACGTACTAGTAAAACCCCTGGCCGTACGCAACTGATCAACACATTTGAATTAGCCGATGTTGATGATATGCGTCTAATCGATTTACCTGGCTATGGTTTTGCTAAGGTACCGATCGAAATGAAAAAGAAATGGCAAAAGTCATTAGGTGAATACCTGCAAAAACGTCAAAGTTTAAAAGGTATCGTGATCTTAATGGATATTCGTCATCCTCTTAAAGATTTAGACCGCGATTTAATTAATTGGGCAATTGGTAGTGAAATTCCAGTATTGGCACTATTAACTAAAGCCGACAAACTAAAGCAAGGTGCACGTAAAGCACAGGTGCTGCAAGTTCGTCGCGAGTTAAGCAGCTTAGAGGGTGATATTACCGTTCACGCGTTTTCATCTTTAAAAGGCACAGGATTACCTGAAGTTGCTAAGAAATTAGATGAATGGTTCCTAGGGCCAATTGTTGCAATACCACCTACTGATGTTGAACAAACGCCTGAATCAGATGCTTAATCACACGTTTAAGTAAAAACGCTGACCCGCAGATTGAATGAAATAGCCTTGCTTATCAGCTTGTGCTATTTCTGCCCACTGATAAAACACACTTCTTGATACCCGAGCACTACAGCCATACGGTAACTGTAAATACGGCACATCATTGCCCTGATAATCTTGTACTACTAAAGGTTGTTCGCAGGTTACTAGCCAAGTTCGCTGTAAATTATCCACACAACATAACACTTGCCCTTGCTCTGTCATTTCAAAGCGCCAATTTACGATTATAAAGGGAGCATCATGGACAGTAATAGCTATTTTTTCGATTGGTGTTTTTAAGTAAAAAGTATCCTGCTCTTTGCAAAGAACTGAGGCAAACAGCTTAACCATAGCGATACGAGTAATTTTACTGCCACCGTATAACCACTCACCTTGCTGATTGATGATAATTGGCAGCTCGCCACAATGCTGCGGCTGCCATTGAGAAAATGGCTTGCTTGGCTGCTCAAGTGCAGTGGCAAGCTCATTCAAAGAGTGCATTATTTAAGCTTGTTCATCGTTAATGAAAAACTAACAGGTACTGCCGTTGCTATCGATGGTAAACCTGCTAACTTTTGCAATTGCATAATGCCATCAATGACAGCAAAGTCTGCGCCATTTATGATAATTGGGCTCATTGATGAAACGCTGATATCCCCTTGCGATGACAAGTTGGCTATAACATCCAGTGTAATCTCTTTCTTAGCGCCATGAAAATCAAGTTCAGCACTAATACCTTTAAATACATGTTGGCCAGGCTTAAGCGCTTTTAATTGCGTGCTTAAATTAGCTGTTATGGTTGCGGTTGGAAACTTCGCTGTTTCAAATAACAACTTGGTCATGCGTTCATTACGGATAGGGATCATCGTTTCAACTGAGCTCAGATCAATATCAACTGAGAAAGAGCCATCTTCAGCTAAACTACCTGACACATTTTTGAAGTGATGCACTTCAGCAATACTATTTGACTTAATAGACACAAAACTTACTTTGCTTTGATCATTGTTAACCTGCCAATCAGCACAGGCAACACCAGAGACTAATAGGCTTGATAACGAAAGACCTAATATCGCAATTGATTTAACCATCACGCATTCCTTTCAAAATGAAAATGAGATTCAATGGTATCACTTGTTCTATGAAGTGCAATCAATAGCATAATAAATAACAGAGACAAAAAAACGACCCAACAAATTAATGCTGGGCCGGTATAGCAAACTGGGGAGAAGCTATCAATACGAGCACCCTTTCGAGTGCATCATCAACAGGATGTCCTACAGGATGAGGACGACGCGGACTTTACCAAACTAACCATGATAAATAAACTAAATACAGGTACTAACTAGTCGAATTGATAAACATATAACTAATACTACAAATTGCATGTTAATTTAACTTAATATTAACATTGAATTTCAGCTCAAAATTTGCTCTATTAACTAATTAGAATAAAAACTCCACACACTTTGTCTGTAAACAGCAGTTCAAAGCGTGATCAAACACACACAATAAAAGAGCACTGATCATGAAAAAAATAACCACTCTATACTTATGCTGCCTGCTATTTATCTTCAGTAATAGCGCTAATGCAGGCTATACCCAAACTAAATACCCAATTGTATTAGCACATGGCTTGATGGGTTTTGACGATGTATTAGGTGTCGATTATTTTTATCGGGTACCAGCAAGCCTCAGTCGTGATGGCGCACAGGTTTTCGTCACGGCCGTATCCTCGCTGAATAATTCTGAACAACGAGGCGAGCAGTTACTACAGCAAGTTGAACAGATTATTGCACTAACTGGTACAACAAAAGTAAATCTCATTGGTCATAGTCAAGGTGCGCAAAGTATTCGCTATGTTGCCTCACTACGCCCCGACTTAGTTGCCTCAGCGACCAGTGTTGGCGGTGTTAATTTTGGTAGCCCTGTTGCTGATGTGGTGCGCCAAGGACTGACTCCTGGATCTAAGCTAGAAGGTATAGCTAAAACAGCCTTTGATGCATTTGGCGGGTTAATCGCATTACTCTCTGGCAATAGTCAGTTACCACAAGATGCGCTTGGTGCACTGGAGAGCTTAACCACTGAGGGCGCGCTGGCCTTTAATCAAAAATATCCAGAAGGCCTACCTGCTGAGCAATGCCAGCAAGGACCTATGTATGCCAGTAATGGCGTATATTACTTTTCTTGGAGTGGTACTCGAACTTTAACAAATATATTTGACCCATCAGATGCAGCACTGGCGATCACTGCAATACTGATCCCAGGCGATGACGATGGCTTAGTCTCTCGTTGTAGTAGCCATTTAGGTTATGTATTAAAAGATAATTACCGCATGAATCACCTTGATGAAGTGAATCAACTGATTGGCTTTCATCATTTATTTGCAACCGATCCACTGACAGTCTACCGTCAACATGCTAATCGCTTGAAAAAATTAGGCTTATAAACAATGAAGCAGTTGCTCATTTTAGTGTTAGTGATATCTATCACTAGCACAGCTATGATTTTTTTACTCAGCGACGATAAGCTTACAAGTGCAACGCCACCACATGTCGATCAACCGATGGCAATCGATAGCATTTTTGAACACGTTATTTTAGCTAGCCAAGAGTCCGGTGAGTTTAGTGCTTCGCAGGCTCTAAAACAGTGCGAAAAGTTAGCTGCATGCGAAATCAATAGTGAGCTATTTAATCGCTACCTCAGCTTTAAAATAGCGCTGGCAGAGCTGCAGCAACAACTCGCTCATTTGCCGCTAAGCGAACAATTAATTGCAATGATCGCTTTTCAACAACGCTACTTCAATGCAGCTGAAATCACTCTTTTATTTAACGATGATAATGAGTGGCAGCACTATACAATTGCCAAGCTTGAAATTAATCAGAACAACCATATTAGTGATGAATTAAAGCAACAATTGTTATCTAATTTAGAGGGCGAGCAACCTGAGCGTATTACCCAGGCACTTAAACCTAGTAACGATCTAAAAGCTTTAAACACTGAGCTAAAAGATGCCCTGCAACAACAAGACTATAATCAACTGGCAGCGGAATTTGGCGATGCTGCGGCAACAAGGTTAATCGCTCTAGTGCAGCAGCGCCAGCAATGGCAAACATTGAGTGAGCAACTCAAACAACAAATTAAACAGTTAAAACAACACTATGAGCCACAACAAGCAGAGCAAAAAATTACCCAGCTACTTGATGAGCATTTAACCACAAATCAAAAGCGACGGTTTTTAGTGTTATATCCATTGCATTAAATGAGTGACCTACTATAGCGTTAAGAAAGTAGCCGAATGGCCACCTTTTAAAAAACTGACTACCCTATTCACAGACATAAAAAAGCGCGGCTTCACTCAATGCAGCCGCGCTTATATGATTTAAAAAGCTCAGTGATTAATGGGCTTGTTGCCAATTATCTCCGCTATCAGCTTCAACCACTAATGGCACATCTAATTTCGCAGCATCAGACATTAACTGGCAAATTTCTGCGGTGTATTGCTCAACACACTCAGTTTTGATTTCAAATACCAATTCATCGTGTACTTGCATCAGTAATTTAACCGTATTCGGTGCTTGTTCATACACCCATTTGTTGACTGTTAGCATGGCTTTTTTGATGATATCAGCAGCGGTGCCTTGCATTGGTGCATTAATCGCAGCACGTTCGGCTCCTTTACGGCGCGCGCCATTACGGGCGTTGATCTCTGGTAAATGTAAGCGACGACCAAAAATAGTTTCAACATAGCCATTTTCGGCAGCTTTCTCACGGGTTGATTCCATGTACTCAAGCACACCAGGGAAACGTTCAAAATACTTATCAATGTAATGTTGCGCTTCATGGCGCGGTACATCAAGTTGACGTGCTAAACCAAATGCTGACATCCCATAAATTAAACCAAAGTTAACCGCTTTAGCTTTACGGCGCATATCCGTGGTTACATCTTCTAACTCAACACCAAACACTTCCGCAGCAGTTGCACTGTGTACATCAAGACCATTGGCAAACGCATTTAACAAGCCTATATCTTGCGATAAGTGCGCCATGATACGTAGTTCGATTTGGCTGTAATCGGCAGCCACTATTTTATAGCCATCTGCAGCAATAAAAGCCTCACGAATACGGCGTCCTTCTTCTGAACGAATAGGAATATTTTGCAGATTAGGATCGCTTGAACTTAATCGGCCAGTTGCCGTTACCGCTTGATGGTAAGAAGTATGCACACGCTTCGTTTGCTCATTCACTATCAGTGGTAATTTATCAGTGTAGGTTGATTTAAGCTTAGATAAACCTCGGTGCTCAATAATAACTTTAGGCAGCGGGTAATCGTGAGCCAACTCTTGTAGTACTTCTTCAGCTGTAGAAGGTGCGCCTTTTGGCGTTTTTTTAATAACTGGCAGTTCAAGTTTTTCAAACAACAATACTTGCAATTGCTTTGGTGAGCTTAAGTTAAATGGTTCACCAGCAATCTCATGCGCTTCTTTTTCCAGCTCAATTAAACGTTCACCCAAACGCTGGCTGTGCGCGGCAAGCATTTTACTATCAATCGCAACACCGGTGCGCTCAATATCTGAAATAACGCTGACAAGCGGCATCTCTATATCTTCAAATACCGATTTAAGCTTTTCATCGGCTGCAAGTTTCGGCCATAATACTTGGTGTAAACGAAGCGTAATATCCGCATCTTCTGCGGCATAAGGTGCCGCTTTATCAAGTTCGATTTGATTAAATGTCAGCTGCTTTTTACCTTTACCAGCAATGTCTTCAAAACTGATATTTTTATGGCCTAAATATTTTAGCGCCAACGAGTCCATATCATGGCGAGTACCAACACTATTAAATACGTAAGATTCAAGCATAGTATCGAATTTAATACCCTTTAGCTCAAAACCGGCATTAGCCAATACACTCTTATCATATTTTAAATTTTGACCAACTTTAGCTTTGTTTTCATCAGCTAAAATTGGCCCGATCTTCGCCATCACCGTCTCTAAGCTTAACTGTTCAGGCGCGCCAGGATAATCATGGGCAACCGGTAAATACACGGCTTCGCCAGCTTTAACAGCAAAGCTCATCCCGACAAGTTTAGCTTGCATGTAATCAAGGCTGGTTGTTTCAGTATCAAAGGCAAATAGTTCAGCGGCATTTAATTGCTCGACTAAAGTATCTAATTGCTCTGTTGTCAGGATTGTTTCATAATGAGCATCAGCTACTTGCGGTAATTCATTCGCTTCACTAGGGACAGCCAAGTGAGTGTCTGCATCTTTTGGATTATCTAATAACTCAGCTAACCAGCGACGGAACTCACACTCGCCATACAAGGCAATCAGTTCATCACGATTTGGCTCTTGCAATTTAAAGGTATCTAAGTCTGATTCAACTTCAACATCGCATTTAATGGTAGCCAGTTCATAACTTAGCGGTAAATGATCGACTGCGGCGGCAAGCTTTTCGCCGATCTTACCTTTGATCTCACCGGCATGATCAAGCACACCTTGTAATGATCCGTATTTTTGTAACCACTTAACCGCCGTTTTAGGGCCGCATCCATCGACACCTGGGATATTATCTACTTTATCGCCCATCAAAGCTAAGTAATCGATGATCAGTTCAGGACCAACGCCAAATTTTTCAACCACAGTGTCTGGATCAGAAATACTGTCGGTCATGGTATTGATCAAAGTGACATGCTCATTCACTAACTGAGCCATGTCTTTATCACCGGTTGAGATCAATACATGGCGCTGCTGCTCTGAAGCAATACGGGCGAATGTACCAATCACGTCATCAGCTTCAACACCCTCAATACTAATAAGCGGAAAACCCATCGCCCTAATAATATCGTGCAGTGGCGCTATTTGCGTGCGCAAATCATCGGGCATTGGCGGGCGGTTGGCTTTGTACTCACTGTACATATCATTACGGAAAGTTTTACCTTTAGCATCAAAAACCACCACCATATGGCTTGGATCATACTGTTTGATCAGGCTTTTCATCATGTTAACAACGCCATAAATAGCGCCTGTTGCTTCACCTTTTGAGTTAGTTAAATGCGGTGGTGAATGATATGCACGGAATAAGTAGGAAGAGCCATCGACTAAAATAAGTGGATTTTCAGGGATCTGAGCCATGATGTAATTGGATCCTAAATGAGAGAAAACGAAATATCTGTAAGCATGCCATAAGGGCACGCATAAAACGACTGTGAATTAAGCTTTGTTTAAACCGTTAAATAAGAGTAAGTTGTGGATAACTATGTAGATAACACCCACAAGCTATTCCTCCAAAGTAATTTAAAACTACTTAGAAACAAGTTAAGTGTATGTTTTGTTTTAAAAAGATAATACGAGGTTCTTTTTTTATTATTTTTATCACAATGTGGAAAAACATTTTATTGCTTTGCTTGATTGTGGCTTTTTACAACTAAAAAACGGTTAATTCATTCCTTATAAATAACCGGACGAGCATTCTACCACAATGGATCAAAGATCATAGCGATCCTTTATAATTTTTTCCTATTAGCCAACTTTAAAAAAAGCATATAGCGTGTTTTTGCTCTGCCTCGAGTGGATTGATCGAATAAAAATAATCTTTAACTCATCATTATTGATGATCACAAAATGATCTTAATAAGGCCATAACAGTCAGCAAAAGTCATGCTAAACTGACTTTATGAATAATAAATAAGGGCATAGTATATGAAAAAAATAGCTGTAATTTTAGCAGGTTGTGGAGTTTATGACGGTGCAGAAATCAACGAAGCCGTATTAACGTTATTACATATTGCCAAAGCCGGAGCAAGCTACCAGTGTTTTGCCCCTGATATTGAGCAATTGCACACGATCAATCACCTGAATGGGGAACAAATGACCCCTAACCGGAACGTATTAGTCGAAGCGGCACGCATTGCCCGTGGCGATATCAAAGCGTTAACACTGTTAGATGCTAATGACTTTGATGCTTTGATTGTGCCTGGTGGATTTGGCGCAGCTAAAAACCTGTGTGATTTTGCGATCAATGGTGCGCAAGCACAATTAAACCCTGAAATGCTCCGTGCTGCTAAAGCATTTGCGAATGCCAAAAAACCAGCAGGCTATATGTGCATTGCTCCAGCAATGATCCCATTGATCTACAGTGCTGGCGTAAAAACCACTATTGGTAATGATGTTGATACTGCTAACGCACTACAAAGTTTAGGCGCTCAACACATTGATTGTGCGGTAGATGATATTGTAATTGATGAGCAACATAAACTCGTAAGCACTCCAGCTTATATGTTAGCGCAGTCAATTTTAGATGCTGATGCAGGTATTGAAAAACTAGTCGCTGCGCTTTTGAAAATGAGCTAATTAGGTGCTACAAAAACCGCAAATCAGTCATTCTAAAGTAGGTGCTTTGTTGCGCTGACGCAAAAAATAGTGTTTTTTCATAAGAAAAATACATCGTAGCGTTTTATAAATTGCGGCTTAGCGTTATAATCGTTCTAAATTCCGTCATCTATCGTGATTGATCACGTTCAAATCGAAGTGAGCAAGGCAAAATGAAAAAACTATCAGCAGCATTATTATTGCTAGCAACCACCGCATACGCACAGCCATATGATAACTCTATGACTGAAGATGCGATCAAAAAACGTATCGCGCCTATAGGTGCCGTTTACTTTGAAGGCGATAAAGCAGCAGTTGCTGAAGTGCCAACAGGTCCTCGTACCGGTGAACAAGTTTACCAAGCGGCGTGCTTTGCATGTCATGGTACTGGCGCACTTGGTGCACCAAAATCAGCAGATGACTGGGCTCCACGCTTAGCTAAAGGCGCAGACACTCTATTAAACCATGCAATTAATGGCTTTAACGCAATGCCACCACGCGGTACATGCATGGACTGCTCAGATGATGAAATAAGCGCAGCTATTGATTTCATGAGCAAAAAATAATACTTAATTCTGTACTTTTTTTTATAAAGGGCTGATTTTTTCAGCCTTTTTTATTATAAAAATAAATATTAACCTACCTTTATCACTATTTATTATTATCATTTTCTAATACTATTGTCCGCTTGACGATTCAGCAAAAAAGTGAAAATATAAGACCAATAAATATACAATAATAAAAATCGGTTTAATGTCACTGGAAGATATAACAGCTTTACTACATAAGCTGGAGCATAAAAATAATCGTTTAAAAGCTCTAGTCCAAAAGTATAAGCAATCCCACCACTTACAAAATGCCCTGATCCAATTATCAGAGCAAGCTAGTTCTGTTGCCGAATTAACGCTACTTTACCCTGCGATTCATGATATTTTGCAAGATTATATGCCAAGTAAAAGTTTTTACGTGGTGCTGTTAAATCAATTTAGTAACACCCTTGAACTATCTTACTTTGCTGATGAAAAAGATGGTATATCTGTGCCACTTAATCAAGATAATAATTTTATCCAAGGTGTCACTGGGTATGTGTTTAAGCAAGGTAAAACCACCTACTTCCAAGGTGATGAAATGCAGGCTGCTGCCAACAAGGGGTTATTTAAGTTACTTGGCACACCAGCAGAACATTGGGTAGGCGTCCCGGTATACCGAGAGCAAAGTATTATTGGAGTGCTAGTCGCACAAAGTTACGATAAACAACAAAGCTACTCTGAACAACAAATCGAGCTATTAGAAGTAATGTCGCTCTATTTATCAACAGCTATCGAACGAGTAAAAAAACGCGAACTATTAGAGTCTGAAGTAAAAATAAGAACTCGTGCATTAACACAGAGCAATGAAGCGCTTAACCTCGAAGTAGAACAACATAAAAAAACCCTCGAACGCCAGCATATTTTGTTTAAAATTTCAGAGTTAGCGACGCAAACAAAGCATATCAATGAAGTATATCAACAAGTACATGAAATAATAAAATCAATAACTTACGCTGAAAACTTATACATTGCATTGTATGATCGCGAAACAGGTTGGTTAAACTTTCCGTACTGTGTGGATGAATATAGAGATAATACCCAACCGCGTCCTTTCGCCAAAGGTTATAGCGAATTAGTATTACGTACCGAACAAACTCAGCTTATTGATTGTACTAGAGCACAAAAACTACTCAAGTCAGGCGAAGTCGAGCGACTTGGACAAGTCTCTGACTCAAACTCAGCAACCAGCTGGTTAGGTGCACCATTAAAAACTGCGCAAGGTGTAATTGGCTTAATAACTTGCCAAGCCTACAACCATAAGCATATTTTCAATCAAGACGACTTTGAATTAATTACCTTTGTATCACATCAGATAGCGACTGTATTACAAGCACATTTGGCTGCTCAAGCCTTAAAACAAAGTCATCAACAATTAGAGTTTCGGGTTGCTGAAAAAACCAAAGAGATCCGCCAAACCAATATGCATTTACAAATGCAAATTGAAGAGCGTAAAAAAATAGAGCAACAGCTGTATCATGATGCCCACCACGATCCACTTACTGGCTTGCCTAATCGCAGTTTATTTTTAACCCAATTAGAAAAAACTCTACAGCATTATCAACGTTACCCTGAACAACAGTTTGCTGTGCTGTTTATTGATTTAGACAAGTTTAAGGATATTAACGATCAACTTGGTCACCAAGCTGGTGATCAGTTTTTAATTAGCGTCAGTGAGTCTTTCTCACAATGTATTAGGGAGCACGATTTACTTGCGCGTTTAGGCGGCGATGAGTTTGTTATTTTATTAACTCATTTAACTGATCGTCAACAAGCCGAAGATGTTGCTAAGCGATTAATTGAACTAATGAAAAAACCATTTTGCATGAAAGGTATATGTGTACAAAGTGGTGCCAGTGTCGGTATTACCTATTCGAAAACAAACTACAAGCATACGGATGAAATTATTCGTGATGCTGATGCTGCCATGTATTATGCAAAAAATGCCGGTCGCAGCCGGTTCGAGTTTTACCATCCACTGCTTAGTGCCGGCACCAGCCCGTATGAGTTAGAAACCAGTCATCACTTAGACTCTTTACCAATGCATTTTCGCTGCTCTGAAATTATTACACTTGATGAACAGCATCAGTCAGAGTCGCTACTTGAAGCATTTGGTGAACACCCAGTACTTGGTAGCACTAGTTTTGAAATATTAAAGAAGTTTGCCGCTGATAAAGCACAACAGCTGGAAGTGGAATTACAGTTATTAACTAAAGCGTGTCAACAAATCCAAACGGCACAACTGCAGATGGTGTTATTCCCTTGCTCGGGCTTATTACTGGAAAAAATTGAATTCCAGGCGTTATGCCAAACAATGCAAAACCACAACATAACGAAACAAATTTGTTTATTGTTTAATGAACAAGAGATCCGTTACGCCTCAGCGGTACAAATTAGTAATTTAAAAGTATTGAGTAAACAAGGCTATTCGATTGGCTTAAATGATTTTGCTAAAGATCGCTGCGAACTTAATTTACTATGCGATATTAATTTCGATTATTTATTACTTAGCTCTACCTTTAGTAAACGAGTGTTACAACAACAAAGCTTTGATTTACAACTACAAGGTGTACTAGCAATAACTAAGATAAAACAAATAAAAGTAATCGCGAAAGGCCCTTCAATATTAAATTATAGAGCCTTACTAGACACTCATGGTTTATCACTATTTATTGGTAGGCAGCATGCAATTAGTTCTACAGCAACACTCCCAGCTGACTCTTCGAACGAGCAAATTTTAAATTAACGATATGCGTCGCGGATAACCAGTTTATTATCCGCAGCTCAGATGAACTACTCAGGCTTTTTCAGCATAGCACGTAAATTAGCAACTCTGGCTTGGCCCTTTTCCATTCGTTCGGCTTGCGTATTTGGCGCTTTTTTATTTTCAAATGCTAAATCATCTTGCGGTAGCTCTTGTATAAAGCGGCTCAACTCTGTTTGTGATGTTTCGCCAAATTGACGACGAATTTTCGCATAGGTCATGGTCAGCTCTTGCTGAGCACGAGTGATCCCCACATAAGCTAAGCGACGTTCCTCATCAACGTTTTCTTCATCAATACTTACTTGATGCGGTAATAACCCCTCTTCCATGCCTACCATAAATACGTAAGGATACTCCAAGCCCTTAGAGGCATGCAGCGTTAGTAATTGCACTGCATCGGCTTCATCTTCTTCTTCGTTACGTTCTAACATGTCACGCAACGTTAACTTACTCACCACTTCAGCAAGCGTCAACGGCGGATTATCCGCATCACCTGTGAGCATATCGGTGATCCAACGGTACAACTCAGAAACATTCTTCATGCGCATTTCTGCAGCTTTCGCACTCGGTGATGACTCGTATAAATAAGCTTCGTAATTTATTTGTCTGACTAAATCTTTTACCGCTTCAAGGGTATCACCACGTACCGCATTATCTGACAGCTCAACCACCCAACGTGCAAATCCCGCTAACGAGTTTAAACCGCGACCTTTTAAGCGATAACCTAAGTCATTATCAAAACAGGTGGCAAATAAACTGGCATGTTTTTCATTGGCTAGGGTACCCAACTTTTCCAGCGTAACTGTGCCTATTTCACGGCGCGGAGTATTCACAATACGTAGAAACGCATTGTCGTCATCTTGATTCACCAATAAGCGCAAGTACGCCATTATATCTTTGATCTCAGAGCGTGAGAAAAACGACATTCCGCCACTGATCTTGTAAGGTATTCGGTTACTCATTAACGACTTTTCAAAGCCACGCGCTTGGTGATTACCACGGTATAAAATAGCATAATCTTTATAACTGGTGCGTTTCATAAATTTATGCGAGATGATCTCAGCGACGACCCGCTCTGATTCATGCTCTTCATCACGACAGCCAATCACTTTGATCGGCTCGCCATTTTCTAACTCACTAAACAGTTTTTTATCAAATTCATGAGGGTTATTGGCAATCAAGATATTAGCAGCTTTTAAAATACGCTTCACACTGCGATAGTTTTGCTCAAGCTTAATGAGCCGTAAACCTGGAAAGTCTTTGCTTAATAACACTAAGTTTTGTGGTCGAGCACCGCGCCATGAATAGATTGATTGGTCGTCATCACCTACCACGGTAAAACGCGCACGCTCACCCACAAGCAACTTAACTAATTGATATTGACTGGTATTGGTATCTTGATATTCATCCACCAGCAGGTAACGGAAACGTTGTTGCCAACGCTCACGCGAGGTTGCATTATTGATCAGTAATAAGGTGGGGATCATGATCAAGTCATCAAAATCCAAAGCATTATAGGCGCGTAACTGGGTTTGATAACGCGCATACAATTGCGCAAATAGCGCTTTTTGTGGCTCTCGCGCTTCGCGAATCGCTTGCTCTGGTAAAATAAGCTCGTTCTTCCAGCTGCCTATTTGCATTTTTAATAGATTGAGTAAATCTTTGTCTTTTTTTAGCTCTTCTTCAGTTAAGTCAGCAATTAATTGCCCGGTATCTTGATCATCAAATAATGAAAAGCCAGGTTTAAAACCCAGCGTTGTTAGTTCTTTTTTAATGATCTCAAGGCCTAAGGTATGAAAGGTAGATACCCACAAGCCTTTTGACTCTTTTTTACCTAACGTTTGAAAAACTCGCTCGCGCATCTCTTTCGCCGCTTTATTAGTAAAGGTCACCGCGGCAATATTACGTGCTTGATACTCACATTTTTGTACTAAGTAAGCGATTTTATTAGTAATTACACGAGTTTTTCCTGATCCCGCCCCCGCCAGCACTAGGCATGGACCACTAATATATTTTACCGCTTCATCTTGTTTAGGATTGAGTTTCATATCGACCAAAGAGATTGCATTAAAGACGGGCAATTTTAACGTAATCACTACAATACGCCTAGCCAATAAGGTAACATTAGCCATTATCATTTACGCGACAGTAAGGGACAGACATGATCAACCCAGCAAAACTTGAAGAAATTGCCAAACAGATTTCCAGTAACATGCCGCAAGGCGTTAAAAACCTTGCCGATACGTTTGAAGCGAAAACCAAACAAGCTATTCAAAATAAGCTTGCTGAGATGGACTTTGTCAGCCGTGAAGAATTTGATGTACAAAGCCAAGTACTAATTCGCACCCGCGAGAAGCTCGTTGCATTAGAAGCGAAAGTTGCACTACTTGAGCAACAACTCAGTAGTAATAAGCAAAGCGAGCAACCCGAATAATACCGTTTTAGTTATTACTTCAGGCAGCTTCGGCTGCCTGATTTGTTTTACGCCTTGCATACACGCGAACACCTATATACGATACGTATACGTTTTATATATAGGCACTGTTATGGGTATCGTAAAAATCAGCGATCAACTGCACGAAGAGATCCGCAAAGCCAGTACCACTATGGTACGATCTATAAACTCTCAATCTGAATACTGGATAAAGATAGGCATGCTAGCTGAGCTTAATCCAACCATGACCTACGCCGAAATAATCAAACAGCAACTTGCACAAGCCGATGTAACAGCTGGAGAATCTTTGCATGAGTGAAATAATTATTAAAACTCCCGCACAAATAGAGCTAATGCGTGAGTCTGGTCGCCTACTGGCAAAGGTGTTTGCCTATTTAGATCAACAGGTCAAAATCGGCATCACCACAATGGAGATCAATGATTTAGTAGAGCGCTATATTGTTGATGAACTTGCTGCACGTCCTGCCAGCAAAGGCCAATACGATTATCCTTATGTGTTAAACAGCTCAGTAAATGAAGTAGTCTGCCATGGTTTTCCAGACTCTAAACGCGCATTAAAATCAGGCGATATCGTCAATTTAGATATTACCCTTGAGAAGAATGGCTTTATTGCCGATTCAAGTAAAATGTATATGCTTGGTGAAGTGTCTCCGTTGGCCAAGCGCTTAGTCGAAAAAACTTATCAAGCAATGTGGCAAGGCATCAAGCTCGTAAAACCGGGAGTGAGGTTAGGCGATATAGGCAACGCTATCGCTAATTTTGCCCATACTAATGGCTATAGCGTTGTACGTGAATACTGCGGACATGGTATTGGCGAGCAAATGCACGAAGAGCCGCAAGTTTTACATTATGGTAAACGCAATACCGGCGTTGAACTTAAAGAAGGTATGACCTTTACCATTGAGCCGATGATCAACCAAGGGGCGGCAAAAGTAAAAACTAAGCCGGATGGCTGGACTGTGGTTACTCGTGATAAAAAGCTTTCTGCGCAGTGGGAGCACACCATTGTCGTCACCGCTGACGGCTATGAGGTACTGACTTTACGCGAAGAAGAAATCGCTATTGCGACGATATAAGTCAGGTTAACACCATGGCCATTTTATTAGTAAATGATCCATTGCCCCATTTGAGCTTTCAAAAATTCGCACCCGATCAACGCTTAACTGATTGGGTGCAGTGTTATTGGAAAATAGGTTCAACAACCACACAAGCAGCACAGTTATTTAAAGAAAAGCTCTACCCTGATGCAGGCGCAAGCCTAACAATTAATTTTAGCAATGCGACACCCGTTATTACCTTCGCATTTAATCGTCAAACGCAGGCAACAACTTTCAGCAATCAGGATTATTTAGTCAGTATTCGTTTTGCGCCTACTGGTGCTTATCACTTATTAGGTATAACGCTACACGAGTTAGCTGAAGAAAATTATCTACTCGGTGAAGATTTTACCCCAAGCTGGTATCACAGTTTAATAGCATGTGTTGAACAAATGCAAAGCAGTCCACTAACCAGCCAACTGTATTTACTCGAGCAGTGGTTACTCAGCCAAGCAATTAGCAATCAACTCGTAAAAAGCAATACCATTAAAGTGATCAAGCAGCTTATTCAACTCAATAATTCCACCAGCTATGTAGGCAAACAACTTGGCCTGACACGTCGTACTCTTGAGCGCCGCTTAAAAAAAGAAGCCGGGGTTAGTCCAGCTCAATTACAGCAATTTTACCGACTAAAAGCCGCACGCACGCTTCTAGCTGACAGCCAAACACCGATAACAGATATAGCCTTGCAATGTGGCTATTATGATCATGCTCACTTTTGTCATGCCTTTCATAATTTTACTTTTGAAACACCACTGCAATATCGCAAGCGAAAAACACCGAAAGTATAGAGGGTGTTTTCACCACACAAAAAACACATCGACTTAGCCTTTAAAACTAAGATTACAATTACTGAAGGTAGCCCGTGCCCAGATAGGACGCAGTGCTTAGGTTACGTACTTATTCTACTACGTAACGTTCAAACACTTTAAGCCCAGCACTTTTATAGTTAACATCAACTTCATCGGCACAAGTAACGACTGACTCTAAGTCGTGTAAGTGACCGTTTGCTAGACCATAAACCCAACCATGAATAGTCAACTCTTGGCCACGCTGCCATGCTTCTTGGACGATATTAGTACGGCATACATTGCGTACTTGCTCAATTACATTCAATTCAATCAAGCTATTGAGACGATCTTTTTCTGCGAGTGCATTGATCTTTGAGGTGTATTTTTCTTTTACATCACCGACGTGACGAAGCCAGTTATCAATTAAACCAAACTTAGCATCTTTGAGTACTGCCTGAACACCACCACAGCCATAGTGACCAACAACCATAATATGTTTAACTTTTAACACTTCAACGGCGTACTGCATCACTGATAAGCAGTTATGATCGGTATGCACCACCACATTCGCCACATTACGATGAACAAATAGCTCACCCGGCATTAGATCAACGATTTCATTAGCCGGTACGCGAGAGTCCGAACAACCAATCCACAAGTATTCTGGGTTTTGCTGCATGGATAGAATTTTAAAAAATTCTGGATCATCTTTACACGTTCGTTCAGCCCAGCGTTTATTATTTTCAAATAAGTTTTTTAATTTTCTCATTACATCTCTTTTCTGTCTTTGACGGTAGCTTGGATCAAGATATTACGTGGCGTTAATTGTTTTTCGCAAAACGTCTGCACACTGACTTGATAACCTTGTTGTTGCAAATATAAAGCACGATCGAGCACAAGCCAAACCTCAATTGCTCTTCTAAACACATGACGGACCAGTTCGATACGTTCAGTGACTTTTTTGCGCATTTCGCCTTTTTTTAAAAATGACTCATAATCAATACCTTGTGGTATATCTAGCGCCTTTTTCTCCGCGCCCCATGCACAAAAAGCTTTAAATGAATCTGAAAAAATAGCTTTGTTAACTGAGGGCACACTGACGTAGTTTTGTTCGCTGGTGAGACTTTTGCGTAAAGCATCAAAACCCAATCGCCATTGCACTTCAGTTTTACGAACTTTATCTACCCGAGAAGGCGCTGTCACCGTCTCTTGTAGTGCTAATTTTAAATCACGATGCGTTAACTGCAGTTGGCTACGCTTACCGGCATCGCTCATAGCTTGATAATCATTCGGGGTGAATAAGTGATAGCAACACGGCGATAGACTGATTTTTTGCGTTTGCGCGCTAGCCGCGTTACTCATAAACGTCTGATGTAATGCCCCGCAGGCATGCAGCGCCACTGCATGTTGTGATTGTTGAAAATACCCAGTTACATCATCTTTGAGCACATCGGCTTGACTAAAGTGCATGGCTAACCCTTGTAGCTGAGCACTTTGCTGGCCTTGCTCACATAAATGTTGTTGCAATTCGATGCTGTGCACACTCGGCGCACGGTTAAATGCCAGCATACGTCCTAAATGGCCTTTACCCGCACACCATTCTAATACAGGTAATTGTGATTCTTGGCCAAGCGCACAAACAAAATCTTGCAGCTGCGCAAACTTGCGCCCTTTAATACCATTGCTGATCCAAAACGGATATTCGCTACGCGTAGTGGAGGCTTGAGGTAAGTAACACAATGTAGCTAAGTTATTGACTACGGGAATATACGGGCTAAAAAATTGATACAAGGCATCTTGATTGCTATCGAGATCGGCAACTTGTTGATCGCTCAACAGCGTTAATGGTTGTTCTAATTCAGGCCATGGCAGCTGATCAAAATCGAATGCAGTGCATTGCCAATAATGGCGAGTACTATGTAATAAGTTATCTAGGGCTGTAAACTGCTCAGCAAGGATCATGTGATTTTAGCGATGGTCATTTCATTTATGCATTATACGCTTTTTCTGAACATCAAGCGTAAATAAAGTGGTATAGATAACAAACTAATTATAATTGCCGCAATAAGCATCCACGACATTTTAATTTGTTCAGGTTCAACATACTGGTAAATAAAGCCATCTTGCGCCTGATTAAATTCGTCTTGCTCAATCCCGTATAGGTCAGCAATCAACCGCCATTTCGCTATCGACATAGATCCTAAATTAGTGCCAGGTGGTAAAATATAATCACTCAATACTTCAGCTTCATAGGCAAGCTGAGAAAAACTTTTATTGGGTGAGTATTGGTGTTGAGTTAATGCAATTGTTTCATCCATATGCATCATTGCATAGCGCCAGCCCTTTAAGCTGGCCTGATAAAATGCTTCAACTGTTTGCGGATGTTGTTCGAGCATATTCTCTGTGGTGTAAAGAATATCGCTATACACATTAATTCCATACTTCTGCGGGCAAATAAGTCTATAGTCAATGCCTTGCTCACGCATAATATACGGCTCATTAGTCACGTACACTTGCATCGCATCAATACTCCCAGCTAACCAATCCGCACTGCTGTTACCACTTTCATAAGAAGGTAAATTATTCGTTTGGATACCACTGCGTTCGAGCATTACCAATAATTCGGCATTTTCTTTGCGGCTGATACTGCTAAGACGCTTATTGACAAAATCCCGAGGATGAAAAATATCGGAGCTTTTTTTTACCATCCAACAATAAGGAGAAAATTGTAAAATAGCAGCCATTGCCACCAAGGGTTTACCTGCGATCCGTTGCTGTAAAATACCTGAGTGCCCGACCCCGAAGTGAGCTTGGCCCGCCAACACTTTAGTGAAGGTATCTGGGTTATCAGGATCTGCCGGTAAAATAGTGACGTTTAGCCCTGCCGCTTTGTAAAAGCCTTGTTGCTGAGCCATATAGTAACCAGAAAATTGAAATTGATGCGTCCACTTTAGTTGTAAAGTCACATCCGCTGACGCAAAACTTTGCCCGCTGAGTATAAGCAAAGTGGCATAAAGCTTAAGTTTCAGTCCTTTAAATGACAAATCGTGATCTAATAAGTTAGCTAATATTGCTATAACTATAGATAAGATATTCAATTAACCCAAGACTTTAAGTTTGCAAATAGACAAAAAAACACCTCAATTGAGGTGCTTGCTTATACTAAAACCACTTCAAGATTCAGAATTCGTATCTTGAAGTGGTTTGGGTATATATCTTTAATTATTAACCGCTTTCACCCTATCGATGGGACGTTGAGTAGTTAAAAATTGGGTAAAACACGGATTCAGTGTTTCATCTTGCACACTGTAACCTAAGCGATTTAAATGCTCGTTGAATACCTCATACTGACTAGGCTCAATCGCAAACCCTGCTAATACATTACCCATCGAACCACCATGATTCCGATAATGAAACAAAGTAATATTCCAATTGCTGCCTAAAGTATCTAAAAAGCGCGCCAGTGCGCCTGGATATTCAGGAAATTCAAAGCGTAATAACCGCTCATGCATCTGCTCAGGTGCTTTACCACCAACCATATAACGAACATGTAATTTAGCCAGTTCGTTATCTGATAAATCACAAAATTGATAGCCATTGGTGGTTAAATCAGCTGTGAGCTCATCTAACTCTTGCTGACCTTGGCGCAGTGCAACACCAACAAATATTTGCGCTTCACCAGGGCCTGCGTAACGGTAGTTAAATTCAGTAATTGCGCGACCACCTAATGAGGCGCAAAACTGTTTAAAGCTGCCTTTTTCTTCATTGATGGTTACTGCTAACAACGCTTCGTTTTTCTCTCCCAGCGCAGTACGCTCAGCCACATAACGTAAGCGGTCAAAGTTTAAGTTTGCGCCAGATAACACAGCTGCTAAATGCAGCCCTTTTTGGCCTGTTTGCTGACACCATTTTTTCAGCCCAGCCGTTGCCAGCGCACCTGATGGCTCAGCAATCGCACGGGTTGAAACAAAAATATCTTGCATCGCCGCACATATTTCATCACCGGTTACAGTGACTACTTCATCACAAAACTTTTGCGCCAAACGAAAGGTTTCGGTACCAATAATTTTTACCGCAACACCATCGGCAAAACTGCCAACCCGTTCAAGCTCGACGGGTTTGCCTGCTGCAAGTGCCGCTTGTAAACAGGCACTTTCATCAGCTTCTACACCGATTACTTTTATATCTGGGCGCAATGACTTTATATACACGGCCATACCAGCAAGTAAGCCACCACCACCAACTGGAATAAATACCGCATCAAGTTGATTAAGCTGCTGCATTAATTCACGTGCAACCGTGCCTTGCCCTACAATTACATCAGGATCATCAAATGGAGGAACAAATATGCCGTCGCGCTGCTCAGTAAGTTCTAGTGCATAAGCTTTGGCAGCATCAAAATGATGGCCATGTAAAACCACTTCGCCACCAAGCGCACGTACCGCATTGACTTTGATTTCAGGGGTCGTCACTGGCATTACAATCGTTGCTTGATGCCCTAAGTGTGACGCACTGAGCGCCACCCCTTGAGCATGATTTCCAGCTGAGGCAGTGATCACCACTGAACCGGCTGGCAGTTTAGCCAGTTTGTTGTATGCACCACGCAGTTTAAACGAATAAACTGGCTGCTGATCTTCGCGCTTTAGCCATACTTGATTACCAAGACGAGCACTGAGTTCAGCCATTTCGCTAACCTCAGTAACTTTTGCCAGTGGTTCCATATTGGCTTGGATAATAGCGCGAAAATAATCGAGCTCTTGAGAAACCATAATTAACTAAGCTCCTCCAGTTTGGCTAAATCACGCACCGCGCCTTTATCAGCACTGGTTGCAAGTAGCGCATACGCTTTTAGCGCAGATGATACATAACGTTCACGATCGAGTGGTTTGTACGCTTGTTTACCACGAGCAAGTTGCTTTTGCTTACGCGCTTCAAGTTCTTCATCTGTTAACGCTAACGTGATTTCGCGGGTAGCGATATCGATAATAATTTTATCGCCGTTTTCAACGTAAGCAATGGCACCGCCACTGGCCGCTTCTGGTGAAACGTGGCCAATTGATAAACCTGACGTACCGCCCGAGAAGCGACCATCGGTTATAAGTGCGCACTGCTCAGCCAAACCTTTTGATTTTAAGTAACTGGTTGGATAAAGCATTTCCTGCATGCCAGGTCCGCCTTTCGGTCCTTCGTAGCGAATAACGACTACGTCACCGGCTTTTACTTCGTCATTTAAAATGCCTTCAACTGAATCGTCTTGTGATTCATACACCACGGCGGTGCCTTCAAAGTGTAGCATTTCATCAACCACACCCGCGCTTTTCACAATACAACCATCAACAGCTAAATTACCCGATAGTACGGCTAAGCCACCATCTTGACGAAACGCATGTTCAACGCTACGGATACAACCATGTTCACGGTCATTATCGCCTTCATCCCAACGACATTCTTGGCTCATTGCTTTGGTGGTGCGAATACCTGCAGGTCCCGCTCGATAAAACTTTTGTGCGGCTTCGTTGTTTGGATCAGTGGCATCCCATTTTTTAACTAGCTCTGCCATAGTCATACCAGCAACATGGTTTACCGACAGATCCACTAAGCCCGCTTTGCCAAGCTCGCGAATTATTGCCATCATGCCACCTGCACGATGCACATCTTCAATATGGTATTGCGCGGTTGCAGGCGCGACTTTACATAAGAAAGGTGTTTTACGAGATAACGCATCAATGTGCGACATATCAAAATCAACACCGGCTTCTTGCGCGGCGGCAAGTAAATGCAATACGGTATTTGACGAGCCACCCATAGCAATATCAACCACCATGGCATTCATAAACGCGGTTTTATTAGCGATAGCACGCGGCAAGACTTCTTTATTATCTTTTTGGTAATACTCACGGCATAAATCAACAATTCGTGCACCGGCTTCAACATACAGTTGTTTACGATCTTTATGAGTCGCAAGTGTAGTGCCGTTACCAGGTAGTGCGAGGCCAATTGCTTCTAATAAACAGTTCATTGAGTTGGCGGTAAACATGCCCGAACACGAGCCACAGGTAGGACATGCTGAGCGCTCTACTTGCTCTGAGTCAGCATCACTTACTGATTCATCAGCACCTTTTACCATGGCATCAACTAAATCTAGTTTGATATCAATATTGGCAAGCTTAGTTTTACCGGCTTCCATTGGGCCACCAGACACAAAGATTACTGGAATATCTAAACGAAGTGCCGCCAGCATCATTCCTGGGGTGATTTTGTCGCAGTTAGAAATACAGATCATTGCATCGGCGCAGTGACCATTTACCATGTATTCAACTGAGTCAGCAATTAAGTCGCGCGATGGTAATGAATACAACATACCGCCGTGGCCCATGGCAATACCATCATCAATGGCGATAGTATTAAATTCTTTTGGCACACCACCCGCTTGAGTAATGGTTTCTGCCATAAGCTCACTGAGTTGGTTAAGGTGCACATGACCCGGTACAAATTGCGTGAATGAGTTTACAACCGCAATAATCGGTTTGCCAAAATCGCTATCTGTCATTCCTGTTGCACGCCATAATGCACGAGCACCTGCGCGCTTTCGACCTTCAGTTGTTGTTGCACTTCTTAATTTAGCCATAGTTACCTCAGTGTTTGCAGTTACTTATAATATGTAACTGACATCCTCATTCTTAAATTTTTATTGCTAAGGGGAAAAGACCCAATAGCCCTGTTGATTTAGTTTTTACAGCAAACTACATTGCTTGCTGTTGTAAATTTTCTAGTGTTACTTGCTTAACGTCCACCAGCTTATTGAGCTGCGTGGTTAATAAGTGAATTGGCTTATCACTGTCGACCGTCATAGCCACATGGTAATGACCATCATCCATATTCAATTGAAAATGGGTTAAATCAAAACCACGATGACGAACTACACGCAAAAAGCGCTCAACGGCGATACTTTGATTTTTTAAAGCGACTGTTAAACTGTGTTTCATTTTCCACTCTCCGTCATCATTTCGTCATTCGCGGCACCTGGCGGTACTAGCGGCCAAACATTTTCTTTATCGTCGATACAGGCATGTACTATATAAGGACCTTTACTATTCACTAATGCTGTAATTGCATCATCAACTTGGTTAGCGTGGGTGATCGTTTGCCCAGCGATACCAAATACGGCAGCCAATTGCACAAAATCAGGGTTATCTGATAAATCAGTTTCAGAATAACGCCCTTCAAAAAATAACTCTTGCCATTGACGAACCATACCTAAACGTTGGTTATCTAAAATTAATATTTTTACCGGTAAATTGTTACGACGAATAGTGGCTAACTCTTGAATGTTCATCATGATTGAACCATCACCAGAAACAGTGATCACAAAATCATTTGGTCGAGCTACTTGCGCACCAATGGCCGCAGGTAAACCAAAGCCCATAGTGCCTGCACCACCACTACTTAAGTGGTTGCTTGGATGACTAAACTTCATATGTTGTGCCACCCACATTTGGTGCTGGCCTACATCACAACACACAACGCCTGTACTTGGCATCCGCTGGCTTAGTTGGCTTAATAAATACGGGGCATATACTTTTTCGCCCGGATAGTCATAGCGCCATGCATGTTCAATCATCATCTCTTTGGCATGATCACGCCATGCTTGTTCAGTTACAAAGCACTCTAATTGCGGCAATGAGGTTTTTAAATCAGCAACTAATGATGCTTTAACTGGTTTACGCTTACCAATTTCAGCAGCATCTATATCTAAATGGATCACTTTTGCTTTAGCCGCAAACTTGCCTAAATTGCCTGTTACACGGTCATCAAAGCGCGCACCGATGCATACTAGAACATCACACTCTTGTACCGCTAAATTTGCAGCTTGGCCGCCATGCATACCTAACATACCTAAGTTATATTCGTAATCAGGTAATACACTGCCTAATGCTTTTAGCGTTGAAACCGCAGGCATTTGGGTTTTTTCTAAAAATTGCATTAGCTGCACTTGCGCATCAGCCGCCTGTACACCGCCGCCAACATAGGCAACAGGCCGTTTGGCTTCGCTTAATAGTTGGTTAGCAATAGCCACTTGCTTTAAATCTAACATCGGTAAGTAATCATCAGCCGCAAGCCAAGGATGAAAAGGCACTTGCGCCATTTGAATATCTTTTGGTATGTCTACTAACACAGGGCCTGGACGACCTGATTGCGCTAAATGCATGGCTTCTTGCAGTATTTCGGCTAAATCTTCAGGACGTTCAACCATATAACTGTGCTTAGTGCAGGATAATGACATACCTAATACATCAATCTCTTGAAACGCATCAGAGCCAATGGCAGCAGTTGGTACTTGGCCTGTGATCGCAAGTAATGGTACTGAGTCCATCATCGCATCAGCAAGCGCGGTGATTAAGTTAGTAGCCCCAGGGCCTGAAGTCGCAAAACACACCCCAAGTTTACCCGTGCTACGAGCAAAACCAACAGCAGCAAAACCTGCACCTTGCTCATGACGAGTGAGATAATGTTTAACCGGCGCACCATACAGCGCATCGTAAATTGGCATGATTGCCCCACCAGGGTAACCAAATACTTCTTTTACGCCGTGTTTGGCTAATAAATCAATTGTTAACTCTGCGCCTGTCATTAAATAATCCTCATTCCTCAGTGACATATCTATACTTAACTATTGCTAAACCCTGAAACTAAAAAGCCCCCCGACTGGTTAAGTGCGGGGGGCTTTTATAATGCTTTACGTATTTTTAAAGCACTAAGTAGCCCCCGCGGTAATAATAATCACCACGACGTTAATAAGGACTAGGTTTAGTGCGTTTGTAAGCATGTAATAAATACCAAAATTTGTTAATTTACGAAGGAATTGCAACTCCCCCGCTGTCTTTTTATATTAGTACCGCGATGGGAGTGCTAAGTCAACCTTAAAATCAATCTAAAAAAACACTCACCAATCAATTTTAAAGGCATAAAAATCCAATATGTAAGCCTAAATAGATTAATTTTCCTAATATATGAAGCTATTGATATTTCATACCTCGTTATAACCAATTACTGGTTTGATTAATTTTTGACGAAATCACAATAAATCATTCTTTTTTAAATCACCTCATTCAGGAAATGACTAGTTAGCCTTAAGTGTTTCTTAAGTCTTGGACTCTACTATGCAGGTATTAAATTATTATTATTGAGTTCTCAATTTATGTTGGTAAGCCAATTTCTCAGCACAGGTTTTAAAAAGCGCTTCTACATTACCTGTAGCGCCAATACTTTTATCATCGCATTAGCATGTTATTACTGCTTAATAATCAATATTCCTTTTATGCATGGTGCATTTAACGCAATCACCACATTGCCCTCTTTTTCGTGGTTATTTTTACTCTCAGTGCCGTTACTGTTGCTGTGCTTATTAATTATTTTCTTTTCAATATTATCTAGCCGCTGGCTACTCAAACCAATTAATTACATATTATTGTTAAGCTCGTGCGCCGCTCTTTACGGCACTTTAAATTATGGAGTGGTATTTGACTATTCGATGATTCAAAACACTTTCGAAACTGACGGTCATGAAGCGGCAAGCTATCTTAACTTGCAATTTATCATGTTCTTTTGTTTATTTGCCTTACTACCGCTATTGATTTTAATTAAAACTAAGGTTCGTTTTCGTCTGGTTACCAATGAATTGGTGAGCCGGAGTAAACTGCTGCTGGGCTGCTTTGCCTTAATCGCCGTAATTGTATTGAGTTTTTATGCCGACTACGCCGCTACCGGACGTAACAATCAATTATTAAAGAAAGAGTTAATTCCATTCCAATATTTAAGCAGTGGCTATAAATATATTCGCGATCAATGGCTGGTCTCTGACGAACCATTTCAAATTTTAGACCCAGCGCCAGTACTAAGTGCATCACAACACACGCAAGTAACCGTTATCGTGGTAGGTGAAACAGCACGTGCTGAAAACTTTGCTTACCAAGGCTATACACGCGATACCAACCGTTTCACTCGACCTTTCAAAGTAACGTACCTGAACAATGTAGCGTCCTGTGGAACCGCAACAGCGGTATCGGTCCCTTGTATGTTCTCACAACAAAACCAAGCTGAGTTCTCACGTAACGAAGCTGATAACCAGCAAAACATTTTCGACATTGCCCAAAGCGCTGGCGCTGATGTGTTGTGGATTGATAATAACAGTGGCTGTAAAAATGTCTGTAATCGCGTCACCAACATTACCATCAAGGTAGATAACTCTGCACTTTGTGAACAACAGCATTGCTATGACGAAGCGTTACTAGCACCACTTAAACGTAAACTAGCTAATTTAAGCCAAGCCAATACGGTCATTGTATTGCATATGATGGGCTCTCACGGACCCACTTACTTCCAACGCTACCCAGATCAATTTAAGCAATTCACACCAACCTGCGACCGCAGTGATATACAAAACTGTAGCACTGAGCAGTTAGTTAATACTTACGACAACACCATAGCGTATAGCGACTACGTAAATTCATTAATGTTAACCGAACTGAATAACTTACCTGACAATATTGATAAAACCTTTGTATATATTTCAGATCACGGTGAGTCGCTCGGCGAAAACGGCGCCTACTTACATGGCTTTCCGTATAGCTTTGCTCCTAGTGGCCAAACCCATGTCCCTATGTATATGTGGGCTGCCAAAGGTAATCAACGTATTACAGAAAGTTGCTTAAAGAGTGTTGATCAACAACAAGCAGCTTCTCACGACAATATATTCCATACATTAATAAGTCTAATAGGCATCAAAAGTAAAACCTATGAACTACCTTTAGATTTAGTAAGTAACTGTAAAACAATTAATAAAAAAGTGAAAAACAATAATGAATAATTCGAAAACGGTAATCAAACGCCAAGGACTACTACGCCTTTTATTTACCTTACGCCATACTTTTAATGGCTTAAAATGGATGACGCGATTTGAAGCTGCATTTCAGCAAGAACTCGCGCTATTTTTATTACTTGGAGTGTTTGCGTGGCTGGCGAATATTCCCACCAGCGATAAACTTATTTTAATTGCCAGCTTGCTGTTTGTACTATTCGCCGAGTTAGTCAATACCGCGATTGAAGTGGTGGTTGATCGTATTGGTACAGAACATCATGAACTCTCTGGGCTGGCTAAAGATATTGCCTCTGCCAGTGTATTTATAGCAATGATGATTAGCACACTGGTTTGGTGGGCTATTTTATGGGCATAACTGATAAATTTAGTGTTGCGCAACTACAAAATAAACTCGGTCCATATTGGGTATTGCTAACATTTTTTAGCTTATCGCTAACTATGTTAACCCTGGCTCGTTTTAGCTTAAGTGTATGGCAAGGTGAGCGAGTATTTAGCTCTCATGCTTGGCTAAATATTTTTATTGGCGGCTTGCGCGTTGATACGGCTACCTTAAGCTATATTTTAATGCCGGCATTGTTGTTGATTATTATCAGCACATTAATCTCTAAACAGCACCTTATCCGTGGCATTATTAAATACTATTTACTGCTAATGACCGCGTTGCTGATCTTCTTTGAAGTGATCACTGCGACCTTTATTAATGAATATGATTTGCGTCCAAACCGCTTATTTATTGAATACTTAATATACCCAAAAGAAGTCTCTCGAATGATTTTTGCAGGGTATAAAATAGAAGTATTCGCCACTTTACTATTCTTGATCGTCGGAGTAAAACTGGCTACAAAAGTTTTTACCAGCCAATGGCGTAGCCACTGTCAGTTGCCAATCATAAAACACTCCTTATTGGTGATTAGCCTACTGTGCTTAACCGTTCTAGGTGCACGTAACTCACTAGGTCATCGACCGTTAAACCCTGCAATGGTGGCATTTTCAACCGATCATTTACTTAATGATCTTAGCCTTAACTCATTGTATAGCGTGGCCTTTGCAATTAAACAACTCGGTAACGAAAAATCAAGCCAAGACTTTTATGGTGCAATACCAGAAGAGGAATTATTAGCCTTAGTGCGCGCGAGTATGCAAAATGAACAAGCTGTTTTTAACGATGCCAGCGCTCCAACCAAAACCTTTCATCAAGCGGCGTATCAAGGGAAACCCAAAAATCTAGTCATCATTTTACAAGAAAGTTTAGGTGCTCGCTATGTAGGTACTTTAGGCGGTTTACCTTTAACTCCTAATATAGATAAGCTCTATCAGCAAGGTTGGGGGTTTGATAATTTATACGCCACAGGCACACGCTCAGTACGTGGTATAGAAGCGGTTATCACTGGCTTTACCCCGACGCCTTCTCGCGCAGTAGTAAAGCTTGATAAATCGCAACGTGATTTTTTTACCATTGCTGACTTTTTAAGTAAACAAAATTACCACACCCAATTTATTTACGGTGGTGAAAGTCACTTTGATAATATGCAAAGCTTCTTTTTGGGTAATGGCTTTCAACACATTGTAGATAGTAATGACTTTGCCAATATTGATTTTAATGGCTCATGGGGCGCCTCTGATGAAGATCTCTTTAACCAAGCAGATATTGAACTGACTAAGTTACAACAACAAGGTAAACCTTTTTTTAGCTTGGTATTTTCCAGCTCTAATCACAGCCCTTATGAGTTTCCAGATAATAAAATCACCTTATACGATAAGCAAAAACAAACTCGCAATAATGCGGCAAAATATGCCGATTATGCATTAGGCACCTTTATCGAAAAAGCAAAGCAATCAAGTTACTGGGACGATACCGTCTTTATAGTGATTGCCGATCATGATTCGCGCGTATCGGGCGCAAGTTTAGTGCCGATTGAGCACTTTCGTATTCCTGCGGTTATTTTTGGCAAGGGTATCAATGCCAAGCGTGACCATCAGCTTGCCAGCCAACTTGATATTCCGACAACATTATTATCCTTAATTGGAGCCAGTGGTGAACATCCGATGATAGGTCGCGATCTTGCGCAGCCAATCGCTGATAACAAACAACGCGCAATGATGCAATACGATAAAAACTTTGCCTACATAACCGGTAATAGTGGTCAAGGTAATAAGGTCGTAATTTTACAACCACAAAAACCAGCAACCACTTATATATACACACAAGATAAATTAGTGCCCACCAGCAACGACCCACAATTGGTGAAAAAAGCACTGGCACATGCCAATTTAGGTAACTTAGCCTATCAAAATGGTTGGTATCATTAGCGCACTGATGCCTTGCTAAAGCAGCAAGGCAAACCGTGTTATTTAATTAAGTTAAGATCATGAAAATACTCGTAATCGAAGATTCTGAACCGCTAAGGCGCAGCCTAGACGTAGGCCTTAATAATCTCGGTTTTACCGTGGACGGTACCGGTGATGGTTCACAAGGTTTAAGCATGGCACTGTGTGGCGACTATGATTTAATCATTCTCGACTTAATGCTACCAAGTGTTGATGGCATGAGTATTCTCAAAGCACTACGTAGCAGCTCGAGTCAAGCTCGGGTATTAATTCTATCCGCTCGCTCTGAAGCACAAGACAAAATAAACGGCTTAATGAAAGGTGCTGATGATTATCTAACGAAACCGTTTTCGTTTGAAGAATTACATGCCAGAGTACTGGCGTTGTCTCGGCGAGGCCAATTACAAAACCAGCAAAACACACTCTGTGTAGGTGAATGCGTGTTAGATTTGAGCTTAAAAACACTGCATTATCAGCAGCACCCCATAAACCTTACTCGCAACGAATATAAAATCATTGAGTGCTTATTTAGTGCCAAAGAACGGGTGTTAGGCCTTGAGATGATCAGCGAAGCCGTGGTCGGCCAATTTGATATGCTGTCAAAAAATGCCCTAGAAGCACATATTTCAGCGATCCGCAAAAAAGTACGACTACTAGGCGGCGAACTACCAATTAAGAATAAACGTGGATTTGGTTATGTCGCTTCTCAAAACTGAGTTGCCAAAAACTAAACGTCACTCTATCAAGCGTAAACTCGTCAATAATATTAGTGCCGTACTGTCGATTATTCTGGTTACTATTTTTTTAACTGTCGATTTGAGCGTTGATTCTTGGGTTGAAAACCAATTTCATCAATCGTTAACTAATAAATCTAATTATTTAAAAACCTTAGTAAAAGATCATAATGGCAAACTAGAGTTTGATTTTGCTGGCGAATTTATGTCTGAATATGAGCAGGCTAATGCCAGCGAATTTTATCAGCTATGGCACGAACAACAGACGTTTGAAAAATCAGATTCATTGCAACTATATCAAAATATTGATTTACCCAATTTCGCTATCCCCATTAACGAATTTAAAATTATTGATTACACTTTGCCTAACGGTGAGGAGGGTCGCGCCATGATCAGCCACTTCATTGCCCAGCAAGAAGACGAAGCAGCACGCGGCAGCGGTCATTTTAAGACCATGGTTTTAACTATCGCAGCCCCTATTTCATCATTAAATAAAGTATTGCTGATCATTGATGTGGTTTTTATTCTGACCTGCATTATCGCAGTTTTTGGAGTACGTTATTTAGTCACTCGAATCGTTAATCGTGGCCTCTTTCCACTGAACAACTTAAATGAACAAATAAAATTACTCGATATCACTGGCGCCTCACAAACTATCAAAAGTGACTTTCAGGTAGAGGAAATTGAACCTATTCGTAATGAGCTGAATAAATTTATTACCACCAATCAACAGCTCTATCAAAATGAAAAACGCCTAACCAGCGACATCGCCCATGAATTGAAAACGCCAATTTCTGAGCTGATCAGCTTGTCAGAAGTGGCACTGCGCTACCCTGATGATGAGCGTATTAGCGCCACATATACCAGCGATATATTGGCTATATCTCAGCGTATGAAAACCATCGTCAATAACTTGCTGCTATTACAGCGCGCTAGTAGTAGCGCTGTAGAGCTCAATTTAGAAAGCGTTAATTTAAGTGACTTTATTACGCAATTAAGCAATGAACTGCAGTTTAAACATGCCGATATTAAGCAGCGCTTACTGCTAAATGTTGCAACTGAGCTGATGATCACCGCGGATCGATTTTGCCTGCATACCATTTTATCTAACTTGCTCGATAACGCATTGTTTTATGGGCTTAGCACCCAACCTATCAACTTACAGGTCGAACAAACTGAATATCACACCAAAATCACGCTATGTAACGCTTTAGCTAAGCCTTTAAGTGAACAACAACTAGAGGCTATTTTTGCCCCCCTTTACCAGCTTGATAGCTCACGAACGAATAACCAACGCCACGGCTTGGGACTAGCGATAGTGAACAGTTTATGTAATCTCAATAACTTTACCATCAGCGCAAAAAACAAGCCAAACTCTCGCTTAGCATTAATTTTAACGTTACCCAATTAAGCGTATTGGTTTAATATGGATATATACCCAACCAATAAGGACAATTATGAACCTCACTCAGCGTATTAGCAGTTACTTTATTTTATCCCTTTTACTGTGTATTAGTTTTGCTAGCCACAGTGAACCTGGGTTGTGGCAATTAGAAAAAAATGGTGTTAAATCATATTTGTTTGGCACTGTGCATGTCGGTGATGCCACCATGAAAGGACTACCTAAAAAAGTAACCGACGCGCTTGATGCCAGTGATAAAGTAATTGTTGAAGTCAATGTTAGTGCAATTAGCCCGATGGAAATGCAGCGCCGCTCAATGCCTTTTATGATGCTAAAAAATGGCAAAACACTGCAAACTGAGCTTTCGGAACAAAACTATAAGAAGCTTGACCAATACTTCAGCAACAAATCAATTGATATTGCGATGTTTAACAATATGGCGCCATGGGCCGTAATGGTTACTATGTTGCAAATCGAATTTCAAAATATTGGTTTTTCCGATCAATATGGCATTGATAAGCAAGTACTTGCCTATACAAAAACCAACAATATACCAGTTGGCGAATTAGAAACTCTCGAATATCAAATGGAGATGTTTAATAATCTATCGTTGTTAAGTAACGAAATGATTGAAGAAACGTTTGAACAGCTTGCCGACGTTGAAACCTACTTTATTAGCTTAGTTAATGCATGGAAAAATGGTGATATGGCGACCTTAACTAAGTATTACAATGAAAGCTTTGACGACAGCAACTACGGTGAGATCAGCGAACAAGTAATGCTGATTGAACGTAACAATAATTGGGTAAGAGAGCTCACGCCTCGCATCGGTAAAGAAAAACTATTTATCGCCGTAGGCGCCCTGCATTTGCCAGAACAACACGGTTTGTTAAAGCAATTTCAAGATCAGGGATTTAGCGTAACTCGCTTATAAATAGAGAGATACTCAATTTATTTTTGCTGCTTGTTAAGTATTAGTAAATATAACTTCCTTAGCAGATAGACAGGTCTTTCTGCTAAGGTTGTGTAGCTGATATCTGACCTTACTATTTGGTTGATAAATGTAGGAACATTTTTTTCATTTCTGAATTCAACATGTCGCAATCATGCACTTATTCAAAATGGGTAAGGCTTTTATTTGAATACATAGATAAGTTGAGGCTGATGATGATGTAACTGTTAATCTTGTCATCACGCTATTGATAAATACTCCCCTTTAAACATTAGGTCGGTTAAGATGATGTTGGATTATAGTAGCAGCAAACTAAATACTTTAAATAATGCGATATACTTTTTTAGATTTTGAATTCGACAGTAACAACTTAATACTCAGCAAAAATGGCGACGATATTGATATTCGTCCTAATGAAGCTAAGCTATTGGCGTTACTGCTTTCTGATTCCACACAAGTTTTTAGTAAAGATGCTATTTTAACTAAGGTTTGGCACGATAAAGTGGTGTCTGAACAGGCTGTATTTCAAAATATTAGCCATCTAAGAGCTGTTTTTGGTAATAGCGCGATTAAAACTTTCCCTAAGCGAGGTTATCAATGGCAATTGAATACAAGCCAAATACAAACAGCAGTAATAACTGAGCCTCGATCTGTAAACATTACGACTACTACAATTAAAGCTAAGCCAATAGCAACTATGCCATTGACACAAAAAATCGGTACTAACGCAACGTCTGACATAAACTCAAGCGATATATTTAAAGTTGGCCCTACAGAAAAAAAGCCTATGGGATTTTATGCTTTGCTCACAAGTTTACTGGTTGTTTTCGCCACAGCAATCTTAATCCTATTCCCACATAGTTCTGATAAAGTCGCCGCACCTGCTGCAATTAGCATTGCTTATATACCTTTTACTCAAAGCCTTAGTAACAACACTATAAAGCTCGCTGATGATGAATTTTTTGATTTTACAGAACTACCCCAACTAAGCCCTTTGCACTTTGAAACATCGATTGAGAGTGAATATCCAAAGCTTGCTGATAAGCATCCACTGATACTAACCGCCAACGTACGTACCTATAATTCACTCACCTATCTAGATTTTATCTTGAAAGGTCCTATTACGGACTGGCGCGGACAATTAACAGGTTCTTCCAATCAAGCAGTGATAAGCAAGCTAAAACAGCACTTATCACAATATTACATTTATGACTTATTAATGTCACCACAGTCACTTGAAATAAGGCTGGCTAAGTTATCTATCGCCCATAAAAGCAAACCTAACGACTTTATTAACTTAGGCAAGTTGGCGATGCTCTATATTCAAATGGAAGAGTTTGAAAAAGCCATGGTAATGGCTGATAAACTTGCTAATTTTGCTATTGAAGCACAAAACATACAACAATTAGGTAACGCCCTATTACTACAAAGTGAAATTTTAACAAGAAAAGAATTGTTTGAGCTCAGTTCAGAAAAACTCGCCAGCGCAATTTCTCAATTCAAAAAGATTAATGATGCTAAGCGCCTAGCAGATGCCTGGTTTGCTCAATCTTGGTTAGATCACCAAAATAAAAACTACAATGCGGTGAAAGCAAGTTTGCTCAAATCCGCGCAATTATCACTGCAGGTTAACGATATACTGCGTGAATTAGATGCTCTCACTTACCTTTCAGTTTTAGCTTATAAAAATAAGCAAGCAACAGACCAATACCTTTATTTACAACAAGCTGAACGTAAAATGAAAGCGTATAACTTGCCACCATATCACTTTGCTAAAATCCCCTTTCATTATGCTATTTTTGCCCAAACGCCAGCAGACAAAGAACCTCATTTTAAACAAGTACTCGACTTTACCAAATTAACGCCTGACCACTGGGTTGCGCAAAGTAGCCGCAAGAGTTTGCTACAATATTACCTTGATGAAAATCGCTTGGCGGAAGCCAAGGCATTGATTGATAATTTATCTGTAACGACTACATCTATTGATAGTCCACAAAACTCTTATCTCAAAACTTTATTTGCCCAAGCCAGTAAACAAACAAAGGACTTTAATCGCTTAGCAAAACGCACCTTTGAACAAGCGCAACTTTCTGGTCACAGAAACCTGAGTTTGGATGTTGCGTTGTTATTATGTAGTGATAACAATGACTCTGAAAATTACGACTTCTATTCTCAATATATTACTGAGCATGCGGGTGAGAATTGGCGACGTTATAATAAAGATAAATTACTTACGCTTAATCTTTAAAAACGCTATTTAAAATTTTTTTACTCTTTTTTATCGAGCTAGTAAGGGTAGCAAGCATATTTCAAGAGCCACGCTAAAAAGCTACCCAAGTAGTTTTTGCTTTTTCTAACTAGGTATTAACTCGCTTTCAAGGATAACCAATTCAGTTTCCAATTATTGTCGCGAGATTTTAGGGTTAGTGTATTCTTACCTTGTTTCAACTTAACCAGAGAGCCTTGCTGAATTTGCCATTTATCGTAACCGCCGGTTTTAAGTACTGGGTTTTCAGCCAATTTTTTTTCATTACTATAGACGTCAAATCCTTTGGTATCTCGTTCGGCTGCAACACGATATTCAAGTTGGTAAAACCCTGCTTTGGCGACATTAAGCTGATAAGTAATAACAGCGTTTTTACCTATAGCATCTGGCCCCGTTAAGACGCTACCAAAGCGCTCACCATCAGAGCTAAAAGAAATTACACTATCACTAAATTCGACTGCCCATTCAGCTTCTACTTTACCGGGAACACTTATCCAACCTGGTTCAATGGTTATCGGCTTACTGTAGTGACTTTGCAGATGCTGTTTAACAGCCACCACGGTATAGTCATATTTATGTTGCCCAATATTTTTATCTGTAAACGTTGTTTGAGTCAGGTTGCTTGCAAGTAACTTAAACATACCACCAGAAAGTAAATTGCGATAAACACGATAGCTATCGACATCACTGTCCTCACTTTTATCCCACGTTAGCGTTACCGAATCGTCTGTTTGCGTTAATACAACATTAGTCACTTGGGCTGGAATAGCAGGCTGATTATCTCGGCGCTTTTGCTCTTGTTGTTGAGCAAAAATTAACTCACGTTGAAATTTTTGACTGCTTTTAGCTAGTTTGGGTGCGGCTCCATCAAGTGCGAGTCTAAAGCCATCAACGCCGCCAGCAAAATCTTCTGGAATAGCGCCTCGACTAAATAGCGGACTATGACTCCAATGCCAACTACCACCTCGAGCAGCACGCAGCTCACACTCGTCACTTACGTAAGCTGAACCATCATTAGCGATATGCTTGTAGCCTCGCACATAACAATCAGCTAAGAATTCTTGTACATTACTTAATACATCAAACAAACCAAAAGCATTAGGCTCATACATACCAACAATGCTGGCGTAAGCTGAGTGATCATTACAATGGGCAATATCGCCACTCCAGTTGTAATAGCTAGTATTACTGTCGCGCTGCAAGATACTTTCACCGTATAAATCGCCAACATTGGCATAGTTACACACTTGTGTATTATCAGGATCGTCACCAAAATAATAATCGGTTTTAGTGCCAGCTCTAGCGGCATATTCCCACTCAGCCTCGGTTGGTAATCGATAAGGCTTACCGGTCTCCTTCGCTAACCATTTTGTATAAGCCTGTGCCGCTTGCCAATTGATACAAACAACGGGCTGAAATTCGCTGGTATTTAAGGCATTAGTTTCCCAGTTGCCTTTTGAATACTGTAAGAACCACCCGTTCATTTCATGTCGGCATTCTTTTGGTGCAGCATAATTTGTTGCCGCAATAAAACGACGAAATTCACTTACGGTGACTTCATATTTACCCAGACTAAATTCTTTAACATTGACGTTAGTAACAGGCTGGGTACTTTCTTTTTTGGTAGATCCCATAGCAAAACTGCCAGCAGGAATAGTGGCCATAATCGGCTCTATCGGTTTCGTTGTTGCATGGCCACCAGCGTTAGCAAATTCGTCAGCATGAAGATGAGCGCTGCCAATAGCACAGCAAAATGTAAGTAAGTAGTTATTGAGTTTCATTGGTACATCCTTTGTTATTCGAATTGGTATAACTAAGCCATAACAATGAAATAGTGAATGGTATTAATCTTAGAAAAAACCTACCTTTAGAGTTAAATAGAAAAATCCTAGATTAATTTTATCGAGAATAAAGTGATACCCATCTTAATATTCTCATTTAGGACAACAACCAGAAAGCTGACTAATTTGCTCTATTTACTTTTCAACAATATCTATTCTACTTACAGAAAAAACTGTCAATGGGCTGTAAAACCTAAATTTAATACATGTGAATGACTGCAAGTTAGCAGCTTGCGAATTACTGACTGGGGATTTATACGAAGTTAAATACTAGGCTAAGGGTTTTTAGCAATTACTCACGTTTGCTCGTCGCTTTCTATGTAAATACTCACAATACCCTTCCTGCGATGCTGGCCTCCCGACTGCACCATGAAAAAAGATCTTTAATTGAATTATTCACAACGAGGGTAAGAGACGCTGCGCTTTAAAGGAATATATAACGCTAATAATGTAAGGACACTCAAATTATAAGATGGGCGTCAGTTTTCTGTTTTCCTTCTATAACTGACGTTTTACCTGATCCTTGGCCTCCAGTAAAAACTCGATTATTCACCCCCCCCCCAAAAACTAGCGCTTTGCTAAGCAGCTGCCTAAAACTGGCGAGGTCCAAGAAAAAGCAAACTGTTTTTTGCTCGTTTAATTGCCTTGATATATTTTTCATACCATAATCCAATATATATTGGTATTTAAAAGGTTTTACATCATGGCTAAGAATACAAGCGTAACATTAGGCGATCATTTCGATAATTTTATAAATCAGCAACTTAACTCAGGTCGTTATGGTTCAGCAAGTGAAGTAATACGTGCTGGCTTAAGAGCCCTAGAAGATCAGGAAATTAAGACAATGAATTTACGCAATATGCTAATTGAAGGTGAAAACAGTGGCGTTGCTGATTACTCGTATGATTCTTTGATTTCAGAGCTGGATAAAGATAACCACTAATGTCGAAATTCGAATTATCAGGAAAAGCCAAAAGCGATTTAATAAAAATAGCCAAATATACTCAGTTAACTTGGGGGACAACGCAAAGAAATGACTATTTAAAACTGTTAGATAGTACTTTCCAGCAACTAGCCGACGAACCTATGTTGGGGGTTAATTGCGATTACATAAGAGAGGGTTATCGAAAACAGCCTCAAGGTAGTCACGTAATTTATTATAAAGAACATAAAGCAAAGCAAATTTTAATCGTGAGAATAATACACAAAAGTATGGATGTTAACCGCGCGCTCTGAAAAATATAACGAGCCTGTAGAATCACTCATTTTTAATTTATTGTTCTTGGTGGTTCAACCATAACCGAGTTGCTATTTTGCTCCCCTCATTTACTGCTCATTCATTACTCTTTGTGCAAAAAAAATTAGTGAATTATTCACAACGAGGGTAAGAGACGCTGCGCTTTAGAGTAAGTAAACGAATTTGTTTATTGATTTAGAATTGACCATCACTATATAAAAACGGCCAAAAAGAACACTGGTGCCTATTGCCAGAGTTAAGGTTCGTATGTGTTATAGCGATTTTAACCGCAACACTTTTTAGCTTTTATGCCTGAACCGCAGAAACAATAGTCATTTCTAGCCGTGTACTTCTTAGCTAATGATAATATAGTAGGATACAGCTGTTGGCACGCAGCGTTAATATTTTGTATTTCACTAGATGAATTATCTGCACCAGATAACCTTAATTTATTATGCCTTGCTAAGTACCCTATATATTCATTTATTCTTTCATTATTTATTAGGGCAAAAAACTTCGCTGGTAAGTATTGCCCTACAGCTAATTTCTCAACAGTGTTGTCTAAAACAAACTTAACTGATTTTTGCCTATTTTCATTTAAAGTAACACAAAGTAACGTACCATCTTTTCTTTTTACTACTGTATGTCCCGTTAGTTGAAGAACAACATTCCCAATGATAGTTAGTAACCAACCAAACTGAACCTCACCTCCGTGAATTAACACATACTCATTTGCATTATTTAGGCAATTTAAATCTTTAGAGTAATCTTGTCGTTGAATTTCAATGACGGATAAGCTTTTTAAATTTACTCTATTTAAAAGTGTTTGGCTTACTTCTTTAGGATCAAATTTTTGCATCAAAATGTCAGACTCCACGAGCGCTATCACTCCTAAATCAGGTGCACAGTGGGCGACACCTGAATTTGCTTGTTATATTTCGGTTGCTAGCTCATCTCGTTAAGATATTGCTTAGTTAATAAATGGCTTGTAATCCAGTGCTCAACCAATGCAATTAATGCTTTGAGATCATGAATATCTTTATCTTCCCACTTCCTTACGTAGTGAGCTTCATCATTACCTATCCATGCAGCTCGTTTTGCACACTCTTTAATATTTTCATCACTGATAAATTCATTTATGCATTGGCCTAACAGTTTTACTTTAATAGCCTCCTCTTTTGCTTCATTAGAAAAAATACAGAAGTCTTTAACTAGGTGCTCTAAGGCTTTTCTGTAGCCAACTCCACATATTTGATCTAGTCCTAACTTTTCAGCATGCTGAGCTTGGCTGTATATATCACAATAGCTTGGCGATAACTCTTTAATAGTCGTATTGAAATTGTTGATTACTCTTTCACATGGAAATGAACCTTGAAATGTGTAATCAGTACATTTAGAACCGGGTCCCTCTGAAGTTTGCTCAAATCGACTAATGAAAAGCCTACCACATTCGCTCGCAGGGCATTTGAACACTACTTCAAACTTCGCTAAATTCATACCTTTATCATCTTCAACCCAATTAGCAGTATCAACATTTATTGGCTCTATTCGTGTATTGCAAATAGGGCATGAATTAGGAGAGCCACTAACCCAAACAGGTCTATTAAGTATTGTTACTTCTTGATGCATATTGAACTCTCAATTTAAAAACATAACAGCTTATTCTCTTCCACTTTGGTGGTTTATAACACCCTAAAACGGCGTATATTACATTCCTTCATAATTCCACCAACAATTACCTTTGTAAACAAATAATTAATACAGCCAAAAATCACTGCTTGTTATTTTGCAGCAAAGCGGCGGTTAATAATGTTATCGAACAAATTCTCGAACACTCCCCATGAGTAGCGCTAAATTTCGGCTTTTTAGTGTTTGTTGGTAACTTACTGCTTAACTTTTTATCGTTGGGTTTTGTTGCTCTCAACCCAACCTTGTATCTCTCTTAGATAAATGATTAGCTATCTATTGGAGTCTGTGAGCTTGTACCCAACCTTGTAAATTTAACGCCGAGCTGCTCTGGTTTTTCCTAGCGCCTAGCCCCTAAAACCTAGAACCTTTTCCTTACCTAAAATCAGCCATATCTAAATAGTGCTCTATCCCGGTGATTTTATCTTTCGCATGGTGGTTTACATAAATCACTGTGCTACTGCCTGCGGTGCATATTTTTTCGATTAACAGTAAAACACGCTGCCGGTTGGCTTCATCAAGCCCCAAACATGGCTCGTCTAAAATCAGTAATGTGGGGTGTTTTACCATAGCGCGGGCAATCAATAGCATGCGTTGGTCACCAAAAGACAGTTGTGTAAATGGGGTGTTTTTTAACTCACTTAAACCTAATAATGCTAACCATTGTATGGCGATATCAAGCTGAATTTGAGTTGGCTTTTGATACAAGCCAATGCTGTCGTAAAAGCCTGACACTATGGTATTTAGCGCCGAAATACTAACCCGATATTCCATATGCAAAGCATTCGAAATATAGCCAATATGCTGCTTAATTTGCCAAATACTTTCACCACTGCCGCGTTGATAGCCAAACACTTTAATATCATTGTTATAACACTGCGGGTTATCGCCAGTGATTAAGTTAAGCAGGCAGGTTTTGCCGGAGCCGTTTTGACCACTGAGCTGCCAATGCTGTCGTGCTTTGATTGTCCAATTTAAGTGGTTAAAAATAACCTTACCGCTATAACTGACGCTGGCATTTTGCAACCGTACTAACTCAGGCTCACTAAACTCTGGGGCACTGTGTGCCACGTCTTTGCTAGGAATCGTAAAATCAGTTTGTTGTAGGTGTAATAATTTAAATAAATCATCGCGCTGCTTAAGGTCAGGTGTTGCTAGTTGCTGTTGTAATTCGCCATTTTTCACATAACCATAATGCGTAATAAATACGGGGATTTCATCTAACCGATTAACCACAAAGACCATGGTCATGCTGGCACTTAGTTCGATTAATACGCTACGTAATAGCTCAACGCTTTGCACATCCAAACCGTCAAACGGTTCATCAAGCACAATCAATTCGGGGCGATTACTCAGTGCTTTAATTAACATTAGTTTACGTGTTTCCCCAGTTGAGAGTGCGCGCAAACGTTGCTTAAGCAATGCCTCAAAAGCAAACCCTGTAATTAACTGCTGACATAGCTGTTGATCAAAATATGGGCATGATTGCTGATAAATCAGCTCTGACACCAATTTAGGGCTGGTTTTACCATCGGTGATGTCGTCTTGATCAGCTAATAACTCAGCAGTAATCAATTGCTTTTGCAGATCTGAAGAGACTATTTCTGTACGCTTAAAATCACAACTTCGTGTACCACTGACAATATTAGCTTGATCAAGTAATACTGCTGTTATGGCTGATTTTCCTGCTCCGTTACCGCCAAGCAGCACCCAATGCTGAGCGCTCTCAACCTGCCAAGTTAGATTACTTACGAGAAAACTTTCGCGTTCATTGGTACCAAGGTTAGCCGTCACATTATTGAGTTTAATTGACTGCACAGCGATCCTTTTTAGCTTTTAAATTAATTAGTTTGAAAATACATGACTTTTATTAGCATGGCTATAGAATAAAATTCACGCGGTTTAAACCTTTTTAAATCTGCTAACGTCTAACCTATAAAGCCATTAACAACGAGTAAAAATAATGAATACACTTAGTATCTCTAGTTTAGCCGTAATCCTATTAACCAGTAGTTTAGCTGCTCATGCTGAGCAAAAAATTGAACAGACCTTTGATGTCACTGCGAAGCAGGCATTGGCGATCAACGTGCCCGTTGGCAGCCTAGAACTTAGCACCCATCAAGGTAACCAAGTAACCGTATCGATTGAGCTAAAAGCGAAAAATGATAATTGGTTTAGTGATGATGTTGCACTTGAAGATATCACTTTAAAACATCAACAAAGTAGCGATAAGCTGAGCCTCTCGATTGATAATGACGATGTGCAACAAAGCTGGCTGGTAAGTATACCAACAACCATGGCGATAGATTTAGAGCTAGGTGTGGGCGATATTGAAGTAAATAATTTTGCTAATACTGCCAGCATCGATGTCGGTGTGGGCGCAGTACGGATCAGCAGCGCGTTAGCTGACTATCAAACGATCACCCTAGATAGTGGTGTTGGCGACACCAAAATAGCAGGCATGAAAAATGATGCTAAACATAGCCGTAAGCTGGTCACCTCAACTAGTAAATATAACGGTGACGGCCAATACCGCATTAACGTTAAAGTCGGTGTAGGTGATATTAAAATCAGCCACTAAAATTATCAGCCCTCGTTAAATACATTCATGAGGGCTTTTTTAATATCCGCAACCGAAAATGGTTTATAAACATGTACATTAGAGCCAAGTTCATAAGTTCGCTCTAAATCACTTGGCGCAGTGTTGGCGGTGATCACAATGATCGGAACCGTTGAATTTAGTTCTTGGCGGATAATATCAATCGCTTGAAAGCCATCCATCACCGGCATGTTCAAATCCATAAAAATCACATTAAACTCACTTTCAGCAATTTTTTGTGTTGCTATTAAACCGTTTTCAGCAACTTCAACCGTGTAATTAAGCTCGGTTAAAATTCGCGATAAAATTGTCGCGTTTAATAAATTGTCTTCTACGATTAAGCAATGCAGTTGTGCAGGTAAGTTGCCTTGCTTCGTTAGTAGTGCAGCTTTAGATAATGGCAAACGGATCTTAATCTGTGCACCATGCGGTATGACATCTTTAAACTCAACGCCGCCTTGCATAGCACTGACAATATGTTGCACACGCGCTAAACCGGTTTGTAAGCCCTGAAAATCATTGCCCTGTTCGATGCTATGATGATTTAAATATGGATAGCATTGAGCAAAACCAACGCCGCTATCAGCGACCACTATTTTAATATGACCATCTTGGTAACTAACGGATATTGAAACCTGTCCAGTGCTAGTAAATTTAATGGCATTACTAAGTAGCTCGGTAATGATTTGCTGCAATCGTAAATGATCAAACTCTGTATAGCGATCTAACTCAGGACTGAGTTTTATTTCAAACTTTAACTGTTTGTTATCACAGGCAAACTGAAAAGGTGTAATAGCCGACTCAAGCGTGGTTATTAAATTACGCTTGATAAATTTTAGCTGCCATTGCCCAGTATTAAACTGCTGTAGTTCATATAACTCATCCAGCATACTTACAATTCTGCTGGCACAATATTTTGCTTGTTTTTGCAATGCTTGCTGAGATTCTAATAGCTGAAGTTGCTCAATCGAGTCTACCAGCCCTTGTAGCGGTGTTCTAAATTCATGACTTGCCCGTGCGATAAAGCGCTCTTTATAAGTGCTTATCTGCTCTGCTCGCAACTTTTGTTGTTGGTATTTATTAATCGCAGCGGTAATTTGCAGCTCCATAGGCTGAAATATAAATTTCAGCTCAATGAATAGCAACACTAAAGTTAATAGCCAAAAAGCCAGCTCTAAGTTGGACAGCACACGGGTTTTGAACTTTGCTTGTTGTTCAAATAGCGTGACTGCACCATCAAGCTCCTTGAGCAAGCGTTCAACCTCAGCAACTGTAAATCGCTTTTCTGCTGTATTTGCACTAGGAGCATTTAACAGTAGCTGCACTTTAGCCAAATACGCCAGCGACGTTTGCGCAAGGTTAATTGGTGATGAAAAATAATAAGCAACTAACTGGTCGTCTAAATATAAATAATCGCCATTAGAATGCTGTTGCACTAAAAATTCATGCCCTGATCTAAACTCTGCGCTCGCTTTAGCTAATACATCACGGTGTAATTTAATATTGCTACCAATCTCAGTAACCAAGGCATTACTATGCCAAGCGATTTTTTGTGACAACATCCGCTGCTTACCCGCAACATTGATAATATGAGCATCATCTTTTTGCACAAAAAACATAAACTGAATAAGCAGAGCACTCGCGCTCGAGAGAATCGCTATCGCTAATAACGCCCAACGATAACGCGACCGAATATTAGCAATAATTTGAATCATAATAGGCCCTATTTTTTTTAATAAGTGTAGACCAAAGGGGATAAAGCGACACTTTAAGCAATGATATTAATGAAAAAAATAAACCCCGCTTAAATGCGGGGTTTATTAATTTTGCTTTTATAATTAACGATTTTCTAAACGATTATAATCAAACAAACCGTACTCCACACCACGGTATTGCTTGGCAACTTTGTGCAAAATATCACTGTATTGCCAAAATTGCGGATGTGTTCGGCGAATTGCAAACTGACTCTTTAATGCTCTGTAATCGGCTTCTATTTGCATCAATGGTAGTTGCTCGGCAAATGATGCAAGTTGTTGTGGATTATTCAAATACCAAATTGTTTCAGGGTAATCACCAATAAAACCAGGCACAATGGTGACTGTATCTTCTGCATAAGCGCGCTGCCCTTCTTCGTTCAATAAACTAGAAATATTATAATGAGCATTGTGATGGATCACGGTATACGCTTGATGCTCTGCAGCACCGTCTTTCACTAATATAAACGAGATTTGCGGCAGTAAATTAATTGCTTTTGCAGGCATATTATTTAATTGCTGTAACGGCTCTGGTACTTGTGTGTAATCGAAGCGCGGACTTAACACCGGTTTTAGCGTTTGTTTAATTAAGCCATATAACTCGTGTTGTTGATCCTGTGTTTTGTAGTCAATTCCTGTTGGCTGACTAAACTTATCACCACTTTCAAAGAAATTAGTTAAACTCGGTGGTGCTTTACGATACCAGTTTGCTTTTAACTCTTTACGCTGTGGCTTAGGTAACAATGCTAAAAAGTTTTGCTCGCCTTCTAAACGCAAAAAATCCATGTATAAACGAGTGATCAACTGATGGCCAACATTACCGTAGACATCAAACCCGGCAACTAATAAATAATGTATCCGCTCAAAAAGTGCGTAATCTAATACCCACATGGTTTTTGGCTCTTGGCCAATAAAACCTTTAACCACAGTCGCACTATCAAAATGGCGGAAAATAGTCAGAGCAGCATTATCATTTACCTCGTCACCACGCCATAATAGGTCGGTGGTTAGGTTTTCACCATTTTTGAACATACTATTTGCCAACGTAACCTTGCCTTTAAGGTAAGTATTCTGACGTTTGGCGTATTTGACCCAGCTAGATATAGCTAAAGTATTGCTTTCTTCAGCCGCTGGCAATGCCAAGGCATCTTCATGTTGTAGCAGCATTTCACCCACTTCTGGCGTTGCAACTTTAGCAGGATCAGCAAATGCCACCCAAAAATGATCATTAATAACATTTAACGCTATTTGACCACGACAAACAGGCCCTTTAATAAAGCCCATAATAATTAATTCAGCTTCATCTAGCATGAATTGATATTTAGATTTAACCGGCATGTCGGCAAACACTTTAAATGGGTTGGATGCTATTTCTGGCAAGTAACTTGGCATGCTTTCAACGTGATAATCAGGCGCAATAAACTGGCTGTACAAGCGCGCTAACTTACTGTCATTCAGTGCCAGTGGTAAATGCGTTTTTGCCAAAATAGTCGAACGGTCATGCATTAAGCGATAATACACACGTTCCACTTTAGGATCATCGTAAGGGCGGCGGGTATTTATTAACGCAATGTCCTGCCCTGGTGGCGTACTCGAACGCACCAATTTAAAAAAGCTTTTTTCATCATCTTGAGCAAAATAAATATGCGCTAAATACCAATGTTCAAACACATAACGTGCTGTTAATTGATACTTTAAATCGTCTTGGTTTAAAAAGCTCTCCCAGCGTTGTGCTTGAGCTAAAGCAGCTTTGCTTGGCGGTTTAATATGCGCCATTTTACCGCCCTCTTTAAGCCACTTTTCAAGGTGCTTAAATTCAGTACGCGAAATACCAGGTAACCCATATGGCATCCCGGAATGAGGTTGACTGTTGGCAAGGCTGTCAAATTCTCCTATAGTGGCGCAGCTTTGCGAGCGATCCAGAGAAAAATCAAACCCATCACCTAAGATCTCATCATTTGGTAGCGGTGAGCTCATTTTTAACACTAAACTGTTGTACAACACGCTACCGGCAAGATTTGCTTGCTCTGTTTGCGCTCGTTCATTCAATACTGGGGTAAAGTCTTTATCACGCCACTGGCTAGTATTCGTTGCATCAAAAAGTAAGCGGCTGGGAGTCGATGCTAATAAACGAGTACCATTGTAAACACGTTCCTTACTTAGGCCGCGGTCAATTCCTTCTGGAGATGAAAGTTTCAGTTGGCATGGTGCATCATAGCAGCCATGACAAACCACACAACGACTCTCGAGCACAGGTTGTACATGCTGTAAAAACTCAGCACCGCTACCTGAGTTATGTTCAACCATACGCTGCTGTGTTTGCTCTGGCCCGAATAGCTCATTGTAATGAGCGGCACCTAAATAAGCGCAGCCACTGAGCACAACAATTAGTGCACTCAGCAAAAAAGACTTTCTCATCGAATTATTCGTCCTCATCGCCCAAGTCAAACGTCGGCATCATATCCATTTGTGGGGACACAAATGTTTGCTCTGATTGGGTCTCGAGTACTGCGCTCAATAATGGTCCACGCGTTAAAGTTAGCTGTGCTTGATGTGCATCGCTTGCTAAGTCTGCAAACGCCGGGTTATGGGCTTCTACAATATAATCTGAAATAGTAATAGCAATGCTGCTATCCGGTGCTGGATTTTGACAAAGCTGGGTCAGTAAATCGTCATCTAAAAGCACGCTTATTGAAAGATCTGGAGTCGATAAATCTCGCTCATTTAAGGTCTCATCAAAAAGAAATAACGGAAGGGTTAAACTACTATCTTGCTCTAATTCCATGTGCTGCTCTCAAATACTAAAATCGTTAATATGACAGCATTATAGCAAAAATTAATTAAATTTAGCTAAACTGACTGCTGATTTACAGCCTGTTTAGCTATTAAAGATAACCTACATTAAATATTATTTACCAAGGCAGGGTTTCACCATTTGAATGCCAAAAACCACCGCTATTACTGAGATTTAGTTCATCAATACGCTGTGTTAAGCGCTGTGCAGATTCCTCTGCTGAGATATCGCCTGCAAAATTAACCATTTGCGTTTGCACAAAACCCGGATGAAATAAACCAACAGCAATTTTTTTACTTTTTAATTCATGAGCTAAGCTCACTGATGCGGCATTAAGTGCAGCCTTTGACATACGATAACCAATATAACCACCAGAACCATTATCGGCAATAGAACCCATACGGCTGGTGATCATAGCGACTTTAGCATCAACACCTAAACTGTGGATCAAAGCATGAGTCACTCGGATCGGTGCTACCGCATTGACCGCAATTTGTTGATTAATGGTATCAAAATCCATCTCTGCCATACTTTCATTATGGAAAATACCGGCATTGTTAATAAGCAGATCTATCTTATGCCCATGTAACTGGTTTTCAAGTGTTTCGATATCTGCTGCATTGGCAACATCAATATTGCTGATCACTGTCACATCTAATTCTTTAAGTTCATCGCTTGGAGTACGCACCACGGCCGTAACCTGGTAACCCTTTGCTAAATATTGCTGACATAAATTAAGACCGATGCCACGATTAGCGCCTGTAATTACCACATGCTTTGTCATACTTTTACTCCCATTCTATATACACTCTATAACTGAGAGCTTGGGGCAAACAAAAATAAAAAAAGCACCTAAGTGCTTTTTTAGTTAATTAAATTAAGCATAACTAGTTACATTTCACATCATTCATAGCGGAGGTCATAATTGAAAACACTGCGCCTTGTGGATCGGTGATCACACTAAAGCGGCCCACCTCGGGAATATCGGTTGGTGCCACACACACTTCACCGCCAAGTTGCTGAGCCGTTGCGACATAGTTATCACAATCATCGACAGCAAAATAAATCATCCAGTGAGCAGGAATTTCTGCAGGCCATTCATCGGTCATCTCAATCATCCCTGCAACGGGTTGGTCAGCAACAGTGAATAATGTGTAGCTCATTCCTTGCATAGGTTTTTCAACGCTCTGCCAACCCAATAACTGGCAATAAAACTCACGGCTTGCAGCACTGTTGCGGGTTGCCAGTTCATGCCAATAGGGAGTATTAAGTTCACCTAAACGTTTGCAACCTTTATGTTGATTACCTTGCCATAAGGCAAATAATGCACCACCAGGCTCATTTAGCAACACCATGCGACCCGCGTCCATTACATCATGAGGACCGGCGATAATATCAGCACCTAATTGTTTGGCTTTTTCAGCTACTTCATCAATATTATCTACTGCAATATAGGCTAACCAATGACTTGATGTCGCTGCGTTTTTTTGTTCGTTCGGCATTTGATACATGGCAGCAATATCATCACCTTGCTTTTGTAACATAGTGTAATAAAGACCATCACCAATGGGTTGATCATCAGCCCCCCAAGCAAATAACTCAGTGTAAAAAGCTTTGCCGCTTTTCCAGTTAGATGTACATAACTCTGACCAACAGAAAACCCCGTGGGGGTGATTACTTTGTGTGTCACTCACGATTCAATCTCCTTAAATAGTACATCTACTAAAGTTAAAAGAGGAAAGCCATTTTAGCCAATTTTATTTGTATCGTAAGGTGATCTTTATAGCAAAACAAACAACGAATGATTTGAACCCGACCTAAATACAGCTGCGATAGTGTAATATCACTTATTACGGTTAAACGAATCGATACTTTTGCGGGCACTGGCCACATGCTAATTTATAAAGCTGAAATTTGGCCTTTTAACACCCAAATCGAGACTTTAAAAGAGCATTCACCGGCCCTTTTTAGTGGCTGTGCCCACCACCAAGCGCTTTACCATTAGCATCATAAAAGCCAGACGCACCATGCTCGATAAATCCTAAGTTAATCATTTTGGCTAAAAATGGGTCGCCTTCGTTATCACCAATATCCGCATAGTCAGTCGTTTGATAAGCATCCCACAGGGCAAATTGCTGCTGTATCTGAGCTTTTTTAAAGTCCACAGTGCCCAACGTTAATGTTTGAGTAAGTTGCGGTTTAGCAATACTCATTGCGCTTACCAGCTTTTGATTTACCAACCATGCAAGCTCAATCGTAGTATCACCTTGCACTAATTGATAATGCTGTATTTTATCGCAGCCATCACCTTGCTCATCGGTTAAAGTCATCTTAGCAATAAAATCATCACTAACTAATTGGTATTTAGTACTCCAATCTTGCTGACCTTGCACCTCTGAAGGTTGATATTCAATACCACGCTGCGGTGTTTGAAAGTAACGAATTGGCCGAATTTGCTGATTACTCAACTGTTGCCACACTTCAACTAATTCAAGGCCTTGCTCTGCAACCTGATGGGGTGTTCGCCATAATGTAAACTGTTGAGATTCAGCTACAGCTTTGCCCGCAACTTGCTTACTAACCTGATAGCTTGCTTGCACATATTGACTGTCCAACGCGCACTGCGTGGCACTGGCCAATGGACTTATTAACGCTAAAGATAGGATAATTTTTTTCACTGGATTCTCTTTTCGATTTAATACCGTGGGTCACTGTAATGTGTTTATTTTGCAGATTAATGACAAAGAGCAACTCAGTTTTGAGTTGCTCTTTAGTAAAGCGTATTACATGACAATTACTTAATTTGTAACTTTAGCATCCGCTTGTTTTACTAAGTCAGCTGCATAATCCATCACGTGAAAAATAAAGCTCTGCTCGTTAGTACCTGTTACCAAATGCGCACCAGGGCCAATTGCATAAACACCAACATCTTCACCCGCATGAGTTTCAGATGACAGCGGCACAAGTGCTTCTTGGTGGAAACCTGGACTTTGCGTATCCACATCGGTTAAATCAACACGACCGGTTACTGGGGCAAAGTCGTAACCTACTTCAGCATCCGTTTCCTGACCTAAATCTCTAAAGCCGCCACCATTAGCATAACCTACGGTGGTGTATGGCATATTATCGGCAGCAAGTGTTGGCTCGGTTTCACCCACGGCAACCACTTTACCTAAAATTGGATTACCGCGTTTTGGGTAGCCTGCGATAGTAAATACATGGCTGTGATCGGCAGTGACAATAATCAGCGTATCTTCAATGCTGGTTTTATCAAGCGCCACTTGCACCGCTTTTGATAACTCAATGGTATCGCTTAAAGCGTTATAGGCATTGCCCGCATGGTGAGCATGGTCAATTCGTCCAGCTTCAACCGTTAAGAAAAAGCCTTTCTCGTTGTTATCCAATACATCCAGTGCTTTTGCTGTCATCTCTGATAACGATGGTTCACCCGCAATATCATTGCCACGGTCAGCTTCGTATTGCATGTGAGATTCATTAAACAAGCCAAAAATTTGTTTAGTGTTAGTCACATCAATCGCATTAAAACCTGCTTGATCCATTACGTATTGACCATTTGGATACTGAGCTTGCCATTCAGCAGTTAAATCACGGCCATCAGTACGATCGCCTTCTACCGAGCTTACTGCATCAGCTGAATTATATGCTGCGTCTTTTGGTAAGAAATGACGACGACCGCCACCCATTACCACTTCAAGACCATCAACATCGATCCCAGCAAAACGCGCTTCTAAGTTCTTTTCAAAGTTAACCAGTTGCGATGCAATATCTTCACAATTAGCCGCTTCCGACTCAGGCATATCTGAAACATCTTCCCAATTGCGGTTTGCCGCTTTTGCATACGTTGCAGCTGGTGTGGCATGGGTAATACGTGCCGTTGAAATAAGTCCCGTTGATTTACCTGCAATTTCCGCAAGCTCTAATGACGTTACTAATTCATGGCCTTTACCTGACAAACAATTACCATTAACCACTGCTTCATCAATACCAATAACACCGACATCAGTTTTTACGCCTGATGCCATTGCTGTCATCGTACCTGCAGAATCAGGTGTTTGTGCATCAACATTATAAGTTTTAGCAAACCCTGAAAACGGTAGTGTTTCAAAGCTTAACTGATGTTCTTCACCCATTTTGCCCTGTAACTGACCCGCTAAAATACGCGCAGCTGTTACTGTTGAAATCCCCATACCGTCGCCAACAAACAAAATGACGTTTTTCGCTTTGCCAGACTCTTTAACAATATTAGCAATATTATCTTGGCTACTAGCTAATTTAGTGTGTGCTTCTTTATACCAAGTATTGGTAGTAAGCGGCGCTAACTGTTGTGGATTCAATGAAGTTTCAGCATCGTTACACACTACAGTGGTTGTAGTTACTTCATCTGCATCAAGCTCACCATTTTGATTGCTGTCGTCACCTGTTAGGGTTTCAATGCCACCATTGATACATTGCTCAGAGCCAACTGCAAGCGTATTTTTAACCGTCAGTGACTCAATTTTATCGTCATCATCAGAGCAACCCGCTAACGCAACAACCACAGCAAGAGATATTAAGTTAAGTTTTTTCATTGTAATCACCATTATTCTTCTATTAGTTCGAGCGCTTGACTGATAATGTGGAAAATAACATTTTGCTCCACAACGCCTTGTGCCAACTGTGCCCCAGGGCCCTTAGCATGCAATGAAATATCTTCACCTGCATGAGTTTCCGAGCTAAGTGGGACTGCTGCTTCTTGATGAAAGCCCGGTGTTAAGGTATCAACACCACTTAATTCAACACGCCCAGCAACTGCTGCGGCTAAATATGAAGCGTCTGCATCTGTTTCATCACCTAAATCTCTAAAGCCCAAGCCATTTGCGTAACCGACTGTGGTATAAGGCATACCGTCAGCTGCAAGGGTTGGAGTATCGCGACCTACTGCTACAACTTGACCCAAAATTGGGTTACCGCGTTTTGGATAGCCAGCAATGGTAAATACATGGCTGTGATCCGCAGTGACTAAAATAAGTGTTTCATTTGGATCGGTATTTTCTACTGCTGCTTTTACCGCATTGGCAAATTCAATTGTGTCATTTAATGCGTTGTAAGCATTACCGGCATGGTGGGCGTGATCGATACGACCCGATTCAACCGTTAGGAAAAACCCTTTTTCATTATTCTTTAAGATATCAATCGCTTTAGTCGTCATTTGCGTTAATGAAGGCTCACCTGCAATATCATTACTGCGATCCGCTTCATATTGCATATGCGATTCATTAAATAATCCAAATACGCGTTTGGTATCGCCATTTATTGCGTCAAAGCCGGCCTGATCAGTAATGTATTTACCATCGCTATACATTTGCTGCCATTGCGCTGTTAAATCACGTTCATCAGTACGATCACCTTCGACTGCACTCATAGCATCATTAGAGTTAAATGCAGCATCTTTTGGTAAGAAATGACGACGGCCGCCACCCATCACCACTTCTAGACCATCAACATCAACACCCGCAAAGCGCGCTTCAAGATTTTTTTCGAAATTAACTAATTGCGACGCAATATCTTCACAACCTGCAGTGACTGCATCTGCAGGCATGTCGGAAATGTCTTCCCAATTACGATCAGCTGATTTTGCATACGTTGCAGCTGGCGTTGCGTGGGTGATCCGTGCAGTAGAAATAATACCTGTGGCTAGGCCTTTAATTTCTGCAAGCTCTGTAGCTGTAATTAATTCATTACCTGCTACAGTTGCACATTTGCCACGTTCAATGTCTTCGTTAACACCAATAACACCAACATCCGTTTTAACACCTGAGATAATAGCCGTCATGGTGCCTGCTGAATCCGGTGTTTGCGCATCGACGTTATACGTTTTTATTTGTGCCGAATACGGAAATTCTTCAAAGCTCAAAAAGCCCTCTTCTCCTAAAGCGCCTTGTTTTTGGCCTGCAAGGATACGTGCTGCGGTGAGGGTTGATATACCCATGCCATCACCAACAAATAGAATTACGTTCTTTGCTTTAGTGGCTGGTGTTGCATTAGCCATCGTTTCTTTAGAGGTTAATTTAGCCTGTGCAGCGCTATACCAATCACTTTTCATTTGGTTATCAGGTAACACACCTGCATTAGCACCCGCTGACAACACCAGTGTTAAACCAATTGCAGTCGCAATTTTATTAATTTTCATTTTTAAGTTCCATTGATACGATTTGGTCAAGAATGTCTGTAGTAATGAGAGCATCATATTAGGTAGGTTTTGTTACTTAAAAAGTGACTTTATGTTACATAAAAATTAAAAGTTACATTATTTTTGTTTGTTATATCATAACGTTACAATGGTTCAGTGGTAAGCGGTAAGCGGTAAGCGGTAAGCGGTAAGCGGTAAGCGGTA